>NZ_FNLF01000001.1 GCF_900103175.1 Tsukamurella pulmonis | reverse complement strand
ACGTCTCCCGTACCGCTCGATTCGGTGGTTGGCGCAGTCGCCGGCTGCGACGATGTCAGGATCGCTGCTACGAGCGCGGTCGTCGACGAGGATGCCGTTTTCGACGTCGATGCCCGCAGCTGCTGCGAGCTCCGTGTTCGGAATGACGCCGACGCCGACGATGACCAGGTCAGCGGCCAGCGTTTCTCCACCGGCGAGGACAACGCTGGCGACTCGTTTGTCGCCGCGGAACCCCTCGACGATTGCGTCGATCCGTACGTCGACACCCTTCTCGCGGTGAATTCGATCGAAGAATTCCGACACGACGGGCGCCGTGACACGTTCGAGTACGCGTCCTGCCGCCTCCAGGACGGTCACTTCGACACCCAGGGTTCGAAGCGAGGCCGCTGTCTCCAGGCCGATGTACCCGCCGCCGACAATGACGACCCGCGAACCCGGGACCGCGGCGGCGCGGATGGCCTCGACGTCGGTGGCGGTGCGCAGATAGTGCACGCCCGGCAGATCGGCCCCAGGGACGGGCAGTGCGCGAGCTCGAGCGCCGGTGCACAGGGCCAACTTCGAGTAGGACACCGCGTCGTTGTTGCCGAGAGTGACGGTTCGTTCGGCACGGTCGATCGAGGTTACGGTTCCGTCGACGAGCTGGATCCGTTGCTTGTCGTAGAACTGGTGGCTTCGGATCGCGACATCGTCGAGATGGCAATCGCCGGCCAGGTATGCCTTGGACAGCGGCGGCCGCTGATACGGCAGGCGGCCCTCGTCGCCGATCAGCAGGATGTCTCCAGCCCACTTCTCCTTGCGCAAATTGGCCGCCAGCTGTGCGCCGGCGTGGCTTGCGCCGACGATCACGACCCGATCAGTGCTCACGTCTCCTGCTTGGGAGTCAGACGGACCATCATCTTGCTGATCCCACGAACGAAGTTGGACTGCACGTACTCCGGATCACCGACCACCGCGATGTCGTCGAAGCGCTCGAGGAGTTCTTCCCAGAGAATGCGCAACTGCAATTCGGCCAGGCGGTTTCCCATGCAACGGTGCACGCCGAAACCGAACGCGATGTGGTTGCGAGCGTTGGACCGATCGATGATGAGCTCGTCCGGGCGGTCGAACACTCGCTCGTCGCGGTTGCCGGAGGCGTACCACATGACGACTTTGTCGCCTTTGCGGATGAACTGACCGTTGAGCATCACGTCCTTCTTGGCGACCCGGCGCAATGTACGCCAGGGGGGTTTGCCACCGGATGATTCTCCGACACCGCGTTGGGGATCAGGTCCGGATTGGCTTTGAGTTTCTCGAACTGGTCGGGATACTCGTTGAGAGCCAGCACTCCGCGCTCATCGAGTTGCGGGTGGTGTCGTTGCCGCCGACGATCAGCCAGCACGAGGTTCCCGAGGAACTCCATGGGGCTGTCGTCGAGAAGGTCTTTGGTGTCCTCGTTGCTCTGCAGCATGGTGATGAGGTCGAAACCAGGCTCCTCGCCTGCCGCGGTCCGCGCGGCCTTGTCTCGCCATAGCGCACTCAAGCCCTGTGCCATCGCGACCATCTCGCGGAAAACTTTGTCGTTGTCTGATGGTCCGCCGTTGGCCTGCTCCATCGACGTGGCCAGATCCGACCACTGGACGAGTTTGTGGCGCTGCTCGTAGGGGTAGTCGAGCAATGTCGCGAGCATCCGCGCGGTCAGTTCGACCGACACGGTCTGGACCCAGTCGAACGGTTCGTCGAGCGGTAGCTCGTCGAGGACTTCCCGGACGCGCGACCGGATGAGGCCCTCCATCTCGCGCAGGTTCTTCGGTGCGACGACTCCCTGGACGGCGGCGCGCTGCTTGTCGTGCCGCGGCGGGTCCATGGCGATGAACATCGCGATGTCCATGAAGCGGGGCGGCCGACCGATGATGATGAACGGTTCGGCGGAGAACGCGTCGTGGTTCTTGTCGACAGCGATGATGTCGGCATGTCGAGTGACCGACCAGAACGGCCCGAAGGGACTGCGGGGCTGGAAGTGAACGGGCGCCTCATTGCGCACACGCTCGAAGTAGGACCGCCACCTGCCCTGTCGGTAGAGGAATGGGTTGCTCAGATCGATGTCGGTGAGTTCGACTTCCTCGACAGGCGGGATGGGGGTCTCGGTGAAGATCTTTTTGCCGTCGGTTCGGGTGACGATCCGGCGGGCCTTGTCATAGACGTGGGCGCCACGGATTTGTAGATCGATCGGGATCATGGACTGCGCTTTGTCGGCGAGGGCAGTTGAGATGCTCATAGATGTTGCTCTTTCGCTTTAGACGTTCACAACTGGAACTCGGGAAGGCGAACGGTCAGACCGTCCCACTCGTTGTTGGCGGTCATCTGGCAGGCCAGTCGCGAGTTGGCCTCACGTTCGGGGTGCATACTCAACATGCCTTCTTCGACGTCTGTGCTGTGTCCGACGGTGTCGATCCACGCGCTGTCGACGACGACGTGGCACGTTCCGCATGCCGCCTCACCGCCACAGTCGCCATCGATCCCCGGTATCGCCTCGTCGACTGCAATCTGCATCAGTGACCTGCCGGGCGTCACCGGCGCGGGGTAGTCCTCGCCGTCGTGGGTCACGTAAGTGATCGTGGCCATGGCCACCTCCTTGTTCGTGGGTCGTAGAGGTGAGTGTGCACGCGGCAGATGTGCTTGATCCAGGCTCGGACGTCGCGATGTCTTGTTAAATTGGCTCATGTGAGCCTTGTCGAGTTGGGGATACCGCCGCTAGCGTTCGCGCAGCTCCTCGACAGCGGTGCCCTGGGCGCGGCGGAGACGCGAGCGTTCGGACGCATCATGGCCCGCGAGGGCGTCGATCTCGCGGTCGTCATTGCGCGACAGGGCCAAGTGCCTGTCCGGTGGTTTCACGAGGTGTATCCGGCGATGGACGCCCAGCAGGGATTCCGGTTGGGCGTGGCGTTCGCCGAGCACGCCCAGCTGACCTCTTTCGGCCCCCTCAGTTTGCCGCTGGTCAGTGCGGGTTCCGTCCTCGAAGTTGTTCAACTGCTTCGGTTCTTGCCCCTGATATCGACCGCGCTGAGCACCGAGTTCCAGCACGGAGACTCTGGACTGACGATCGCTCTGGCCGGGCGCACAGATAGCCCCGGCACCGATTGTCTCGCCGTCACCTACGGTGGTCTGGCTGTCCTGCGGTTGGTGGACATGCTCGCCGGTGCCGTCCCCTCCGTGGAGCTTCATCTGACATGCCAGGCGCCGGCAGACCTGATCGTCGTGGGTGAGATCGGCCATCGGATCCTTTTCGACGCGCGCGCGGCGTTCGTGCATATACCGGCTGCCGTGCTCTACGACGTGTGCCGCTTCTCCGACCCCGTGGCCTACCGGATCGGTATCGCCGAGCTTCGACGCGTCTACGAACAGCGCAGGCCCAATTCCTACACGCAGCTGGTCCGCGCACAGTTCGATGCTGACCCTGCGCGCGCTGACGGCGCTCGTATCGCGGCGGAGCTGGCGACATCGGTGAGCACACTCAAGCGACGCCTGCACGCCGAGGGCACCACCCTGCGTCGCCTGCGGCAGCAGTTCGCCCAAGAACGAGCCACCGCGCGACTGCTGGATCCCGGCATCAGTGTCGGCGAGATAGCCGCAGAACTGGGGTACTCCGAGGTCGCCAGTTTCTCCCATGCATTTACACGGTGGGTCGGGTGCTCCCCGACTCAGTTCCGCCGCGCACCGTCGAATCAGCGGGCAGCGCCGGGCATCTGAGCAGGTCAGTCCGCGCGGAGGAAATTGACGAAAAAGCTGTCTACCGTGGAGGTGTCGGCGTAGCGCGCGAAGTGCGTGAGATCGACTTTCACGAACTCGCTAGTGGCGGAAAAGTAGGTCTCGCCCTCCACGGTCCCGCTCGCCCCGATGTGCAGGGTGTGATCGGCGTCCTCGTCGATCCACGCCGTGAGGCGTACTGGTACGTGGAGGGGTACCGGTCGGCGGTACTTGACCGTCAACGTGCGCGTGACGGCCGGGGTGCCGGCGATCCACAGCGTAAATCCCATGATGTCGTCGCACGCGGCCGAGATGGCCCCTCCATGCGCCAGACCTGGTCCACCGGAATGCTTTTCGGTGAAGGAGTGATCTGCAAAGACTCGGTCCTCGTCGCGGTAGACCTCGAGCTGCAGGCCGCTGGCATTTTCCGGCCCGCAGCCCATGCACGATGGGGAGTGCGCGGGCAGTCTGCTGGGTGCTGACATCACAGTCCTCGAATCGATGCTCGTGCCGGTAGCGGACCGCTACTGACGGTATCGTTGGCAGGATGCCACATACGTGGACCAACAGCGAGAAGAATGCGGGTAGCGGTGAGCATCGATGGCCTCGACGACGTCGATCCGCGGCGGGTTCGTTCCAGGAACCGTCTACTCGACGCCACGGCGGTGTTGCTGCGCAGAGGGGGAGTGGAGGCTGTCACCGTCGAGGCGGTCACCAGCTTGTCCAGGGTTGCCCGCACAACCCTCTACCGGCACTTTGGCAGTACCACCGACCTGGTCGCCGCTGCCTTCGAGCGTTTGCTGCCCCAGGCCGATCGCCACGAACTCTCGGGGTCGGTGCGCGAGGACTTGATCCGGTTGATGGATCGTCAGGCGGACGTCATCGAACAGGCGCCGCTGCAGGTCACCACGGTCGCGTGGTTGGCGATGGTGCCCGAACGGGCCGGCGAGCAGAGCAACGCCCTGGCCCCACTGCGTGCGCGGGTGGTCGATCACTACCGCGAACCGTTCGACCGATTGCTCACCAGTGCCAGTGCCGTCGACGAGCTCGACGATTTCGACCTGACCCTGGCCATCACCCAGCTCGTCGGACCGCTGATCTTCGCCAAAATCACCGGCATCCGGGCCGTCGACGCCGATGACCGCCGCCGCATCGTCGACGACTTCCTGACGGCGCATCGCCGCATGCCCTGACCGCTCGCACGGTCCACGCCGAGTCCGAAGACGAGCGACCGCGCCACCGCTTTTCGCTACATCATGTAGCGTACCGATCCAGGTAGTTCCGTTTCGGCAGGAGTGGTGTTGATGGTGGTGCACCGGCGATCGGCTGGCGCGCGGTCAGAACGCGCGGAATACAGCGCCACGCTTGCGCGGGTGGCTCGGTACGCGCTAGCGCACAAGGTTGTCGTCGTCGGCGCGTGGCTCGCGGTGGGTGTGGTGCTGGCGCTGGCGTTCCCGCAGCTCGAGACAGTCGTGCGCCAACAATCGGTCGATCCGATCCCTGCGGGAGTGCCGTCATTTCAGGCTTTCGACCGGATGGGTACGGCGTTCGGGGAGAAAGGCGCCAAGACAACGGTTTTCATCGCCATGGAGAACCGTGGCGGCCTCACCCCGACGGTGCGCGTACGCTACGACGAGCTTGTTCAGAAACTTCGTGGCGCCACCGCCGATGTCGCTTCCGTCCGTGACCTGGTGGGGGATCCGACGACGGCGTCGCAGGCGGTGAGCCGCGACGGGACGGCCTGGTACCTGCCGGTGGGGCTGACCGGAACGCTGGGCGGCCCCGCCGCGACTCGCGCCTTGGATTCCGTGCGCGACCTCGCCTATCATTCGTTCTCCGGCACCGGTACAACCGTACACGTCACCGGGCCCACCGCCACCTTCAGCGATCAGATCGTCACGGCCGAAAAGGACCTTGTGGTGATCACCATGGCCACGGTTCTGCTGATCGCGTTCATCCTGCTGGTGGTCTACCGGTCGCTGTTCACCGCGCTCGTACCCCTGCTGGTGATCGGGATCAGCCTCGGGGTGGGTCGCGGTGTGGTGTCAGCGTTGGGCGAGTTCGGAATGCCCGTTTCACAGTTCACCGTCGCGTTCATGACGGTGATCCTGCTCGGTGCCGGCGTCGACTACACGGTCTTCTTCATCAGCCGCTACCACGAGCGATTACGGTCGGGCGCCGAGCACGCACCTGCGCTCATCGACGCCACCGCTACGATCGGGCGCGTCATCCTCGCCTCCGCCGCAACCGTCGCCCTGGCGTTCCTGGCGATGGTGTTCGGAAAACTGAGCGTCTTCTCCACTCTCGGGCCGGCATGTGCGATCGCGATCGTCATCGGGTTCCTCGCCACGGTCACCCTGCTACCGCCGGTCCTGCACGCCGCCTCCCACCTCGGGTGGGGTGCACCCCGCGCGGACCTGACGCGGCGCTACTGGAACCGCATCGCGGTACTCGTCGTACGGCGCCCCGCCTCGCTACTGGCTATGACACTCGTCGCTCTGCTCGCCCTCGGCGCAGTGGCGTTGGGCATCACCATCACCTACGACGACCGCAGCGGACAACCCGCCACCACTGACAGTAACGAGGGTTACGCACTGCTCGACCGGCACTTCCCGACCAACACTACCGTCCCGGAATTCCTCGTGATCCAATCCCCGAACGACATGCGTACCGCGAAAGGGCTGGCTGACCTCGACGACCTGGCATCACGCGTCGCGCAAGTCCCGGGAGTGACCCGGGTTGTCGGCGTGACCCGACCCACCGGCAGCCGCCTCGAACAAGCCCAGCTGTCGTGGCAGAACGGACAGATCGGTGACCGACTCGCCGCGGCAGTCAGTGACGGCCGATCACGCACTGGCGACCTGTTCCAACTTCGAGATGGCGCCGACCAACTCGCGACCGGCCTTGCCACGCTCGACAGCCAGATCCGCGCCAACCTGACACCGCTGTTGCGAATTCTCGACCAGGCCACGACCGCGGGACAACAGATCCAGCAATACCGACCACTGCTCGGTCAACTCCGCACAACCGCACCCGCACTCGACCAACTCATTGGGCAGGCACCGCAATTGGCCACCGCGGCAAGGCAGGCATCCGACGCCTTGAGTCTCGTGACCGCCGTGCGGCCCTTGCTCGACAACGCTCCCTGGTGCGCCCCGATCCCTCAGTGCGCCGCCGTCCAACAGCAACTCCGGACCCTGGGCACACTGCGGGATTCCAACTTCCTCCTCCAAATCGGCGCTCTCTCCGGGCAACTGGGCAACCTCGGCACACCCATCACCACCATCACCGCGCAACTCACCGCCGCAGTGGACACATTGGACACAACGCTGGGTGCTGTCACCGCGCGCGACCTCCCCGCACAACTCGCCCAGCTTCAGAACGGGGTGAGTCAACTCGCTGCTGGCTCCCGCGCGATTGCCGGGGGAGTCGCCGCACTCGTCGACAGCAACCTGCAACAGTTCGCCGGGATGGCCACCCTTGCCGCGCAACTACAGACCACCGCCCGCGAAACCCGCGGCTCGGACGCCGCCACGGGTTTCTACCTACCGCCTGACGCGTTCGTCAACCAAAAGTTTTCCGACGTTGCTGCACAATTCGTCTCTCCAGACGGGCGGACAGTGCGCTATGCCATCCAAACCGACGCCGATCCCTACAGCAGCCAGGCGATTGAACTCACCAACGCCATCACCACCGCAGCCCAGACAGCGAGACCCAACACCGCCCTGCAGAACGCATCGGTGTCGCTAGCGGGATTCCCCGCCATCAACGCCGACCTGCAACGCCTGCTCAGCCACGATTTCCGGCTACTCGCCCTGGCCACCCTCATCATCGTCGGCATCATCCTGATCGCACTACTCCGAGCGCTCATTGCACCGCTTTACCTGCTGGGAACCGTTATCCTGAACTACGCTGCAGCCCTCGGCGTGGGGGTGGTGATCTTCCAATGCATCCTTCGCACCGAGATTGCCTGGCCTGTACCGCTTCTCGCGTTCATCGTGCTCGTCGCCGTCGGCGCCGACTACAACATGCTGTTGATCTCCAGGCTGCGTGAGGAATCCCACCGCAGCATTCGCATCGGAGTCCTACGAACCGTCACCAACACCGGCTCCGTCATCACCTCCGCCGGCCTCATCTTCGCGGCAAGCATGTTCGGACTGATGGTCGGCTCGATCGCCATCATGACCCAGGTCGGCCTCATCATCGGTGTCGGACTACTCCTCGACACCTTCGTCGTCCGAACGATCGTCGTACCCGCAATCGCCACCCTGGCCGGACCAGCGAGCTGGTGGCCAGGCAAACACGGGTGACCCGAATCCACTGCGCCCGCATGACGACGAAACATAACGGTCGGCACGCGGCCCGTCGGCCCCACACCCAGCTCGCTATCTGATAACGCACACCGTAAGATCGACAGATTAAATAACTGGATGACGGTCGCAGGACTTGGTCGTAAGACCGCGGGCGTGTGCTTCGCGCCAGGCGGCGGCGAGGTTGTCGGCGCGGCTGTGCCAGGTCATCTCGCCGAGGTACTCGGCGTGCTTCCTCGTCGCATCGGTCCACCGCAGCTCCGCGTACAGGCGCCGGTACTGGCACCGGAGGACCACCCGCCCCAGCGCGTTCGGTGCGGTGCGGATGGCACGGTTGTGGCGGCCGCCTGCGGCGTCGTCCTGCTCTTTGGCCTGCACTGCCTTGTTCGACCCGTGCGGGACGCGCCAGTGGTGGTCTTTGACCGCGTCCTTGCTGTTCCAGCCCCACCGTGACATCCCTGGCGTCCCCCGCGCTGTTAGACGACGGTCAGGTGACGGCTGCCGGCGGTGGCACCCTCGGGTGCGCCGAACAGGCTGGTGCGGTTCTCGGCGGTGAGCAGTGTCAGGGCGTCGAGCTCGGTGGTGCTGTATCCGTCGGTGGCGAGCTGGGCGAGAACATCGCGGGCGAGCTCGGGTGTCTCGGTCGGGACACCGGGCCGGGTGCCGTACATCCGGCCGGTTTCGTTGAGTAGTCGGAACATCGCCCGGTACTGCCGGTCGGAGAGCACGCCGCGCTCGCGTGCTCGGACAACGAGCGAGGACTCGCTCACGCCCCAGTCCAGGCGCAGCTCGTCGAGCTCGTGCACGGTCCGGGTCGAGACCCGGTCCAGCGCCGGGCCGATGTCGTCGACCGGGGCGAGGAACTCGGCGGCGAAGACATTTGCCCGTCGCTCGGTTTCGGTGGGGCTGACCAGGGTCATCGCATCCATCACCAGGTGCCCGAGTTCGTGCGCGAGGGTCATGCGCATCCGGTCCGGCGGTAGTGCGGCGTTGACGTACACCAGGTGCGGGTGATGCGCGGTGGCGCGTAGGGTGACCGCGTCGATCTCGCGGTCGTGGAAGTCCTCGACGACGACGAAGACCCCGGCCGCTTCCAGCAGTTCGGTCATCGACCGGATGGGGCCGGCGATGCGCCAGAGCCGGCGCAGGACTTGCGCGACCGTGATTTCGCCGAGATCGGCGGCGTAGTCCCCGGGGTCGAGATCGGGCAGCGCCAGTTCCGGATCGAGATCGGTGTGGGCGACGACCCGGCCTAGCCGCATCGCGACCAGGTTGGCGCGCGCCCAGACGCGGTCACGTTTCCACTCCGCTGTGGTGGCGTTGGCGCGGAAGTGCGTGCCCTGCGCAGGTGAGCGCTCGAACGCGACGCACAGCGCCTCGACCGGGCATTGCAACGCCCGGGCGTAATCGTCGAGCGCCTTACCTGCCAGCGGCAGAGCGCCAGCCTCGACCCGGGTGACGTGCGATCCGGAGATCCCGGCCTCCTCAGCGAGCCGCTTCTTCGACCAGCCGTGCGCCAGTCGTGTCAGCGCAACCATCACCGGGTTCGCCTCGGCCTGCGAGAAGAGTGCCGTCACCCAGATCGCCTCCATATCCTCGATCGATCCCTGCGTTCCACGCTATCGCGGTAACAGCCGAAATCTGCGCAGAAACACCGTGTGAACTGCGACTTTCTGCCCGACGCGGTTATCTCCATCCGAAACGCAAGTGACTGATGTGACGTCCGTCTCGCTCGCGAGAGCGAGGCGAGACGGTTTGGCCAATTCTGCAGGTCACGGCGTGTTGTCTTGCTGAGAACTGTACCACGTTAGGCAAGATTCCATGCAAGTAATTACATCGATGGGAGACAGATCGTGACGGCACTCATGGACGACGACATCAACCCGCTCGACGCGGGAGCGGTTTCTCGGAAGGAGGCGCAGCGGATCCTGCGCCCGGTGACGATCGGCGTCGGCGCGCTGCTGCTGGCCGCGGTCGATCACTGGAACACGCTGACCGCGGGGCAGCCGGCGCACTTGCGGACGGTGCTGCAGCCGCTGCTGCGGGGTAGTCACGTTGCGGCGTTTGTCTCCGCCGGCACCAACGTGTGGCTGAGCACCCAGGGGATGCACCCGCCCGGGCACCTGGTCAAGCGGCCGTATCAGTGGTCCGAGGTGAGTAGTCACGGCCGTACTTACCTGGCGATCCATCACAAGGAGATGGAGGGCACCAACACTCGGCGCAAGGCCTTCATCAAGCAGGACTCGCAGACTCTGCAGCTGGTGGGCGATCCCACGCACTGCGAGCTGACCTGGGACTACGACGCGGCGACCGATTCGCACGTGCGGCGGATCTGGGTCAGCGCCCCCGGGGTGCAGTGGGAACGGTTCGAGATCCCGATGGACCAGGTGCAGCAGAGGTACGCCGCGTGGCGCAAGCGGGACGTGCGCTGGCTGCCCGGGCGGCTGCCCGCTGCGTCGATCGCCGACGCCGCGATCGCCGATGACGTGGTCATCGATGTGCGTGACGAACAGCAGCGTCGGCGCACTGACATCACGACCCGCCGGCCGCGCCGCGCCGACGGCCTCGAGGACCAGCGATGAGGGCCGCCCCGGTCACGGTCCACGGGGTCCGGTCGTGGACCGTCGTCGACCAACAGGGTTTGCCGGTGCTCGAGATCGAGCAGTTCCTGCATTGGCAGCGGGCGATCGGACGTTCTCAGAACACCGTCCGCTCGTACGCGCGGCACCTGAGTCAGTTCTATCGTTGGCTGGCTGCGCGGGGAATCGTTTGGGATGAGCTGGATTTCCGGCAGCTTTGTGACTTCGTCGCCGTTCTCACCGCTGGACTGCCGCCGCTGCCGTCGCGGTGCGGGGGCCGTGCACCCGGCACGGTGAAAGCGGTCAGCGCCGCGGTGCGGGAGTTTTACGAGTTCCACCGCGTCGAGGGCCGGGGACCGCAGGATCTGGTACTGACCCGCAACCCGTCGAAGCTGCCGCGGCGCGCGCACAGCTTCCTTGCGCACCTCGAACACCGCCGTCCGCGCGAAGTCTCCCGCCTGGCCCGGCCCGACCGGCAGTCGGCAGAGACCGTGCAGGTCATCGACTTCGAGACCGACTTCGCCAAGCTGCTCGCCGCGGCGTCGACCACCCGTGACCGACTGCTGCTGTCGGCGCAGTACGACCTGGGCCTGCGGGTAGGCCAAGCGCTCGGCCTGCGCCACGGCGACTTGAACCCGATGCGCAGGCAGGTGATGATCCGCCGGCGTGACGACAACGCCAACGGGGCGCTATCAAAGCAGAAGACCCAATTCATCGTCGAGGCTCCGCGGCGGTTCTTCGACCTGTATGCCGCGTACCTGCTCGGTGAGATCGCCCACGTCGACAGCGATTACGTGTTCGTCAACCTCTCACGCCCACCCGTCGGTGGTCCGATGACCTACTCCAACGCCTACCAGCTCATCGAACGGATCGGCGCCGCCGCCGGGATCGACGACCTCAACCCGCACATGCTCCGCCACACCCACGCCACCGCCCTGGCCAAAGCCGGATGGACCGCGGCCGAGATCGCTGCCCGCCTCGGCCAATCCCATTCGGCCAGCGCCGACGTCTACATTCACCTCGCCAGCGACGACCTCGCCGAAAAGCTCCGCACCACCGAGCATCTGGTCTGGCGAGAACCGCAGCAGTACCGACTGAAGGGAGACGGCGATGGCGCGCGGTAACGGCGAGCGCGCCCGGTCCGGGCCCCGCGGCGTCCCCGCTCTGCAGGTGCCGGACGGGCCTTGGTGCGCATCGACGTGGCCGGTCGTCGACATCGCCGGCGACCGCCGCCGCGCCGCCACCGACCCGTGCGCCGTCTCCGACTGCGACGGCGAGCGGTACTGGCTCGGCGGCCCCGGTGGACGCGCAGCCGCCACCTCGGGGCTGTGCTATGCCCACTACTTCCAGTGGTTCCGCGCTGGACAGCCCGCCGACTTTGACGCCTGGGCCACCACCAGCGCTCTGCCCGTCGGCGTGCCCCGTGGACGGCCCGCCACCACGCAGGTCGTCGACTTCCGCCGCATCCCAGCGGCGGCCGCCGACGAAGTCCGGTTCGTCGCCGCAACCAAGATCGGCCGCGGCGACTGGACCCCCAACGCCGGCCTGCGCCGCGCCCTGATCGTCCTCATCGAGGTCGCGCACGGGCGTATCACCAGCTCCCTGACCGAACGCCCCGTCGACGACTGGCTGCTGCTGTGCAGGCAGCACTGGCCTTACACCAACTTCGACTCCCTCTGCGCTCCCTACATCCGGAGGTTCTTCCGACTCCTTCACGGGGCCACCGACCCCGACCCATGGGCCGCGGATCACTGGCGGTGGCGCGACGGATTCGAGTTCGTCCTCGACGCCACCCAAGCCGGGGCGACACGAACCGCTGTCGACTGGGCCACCATCCCGGTGCCCTGGCTCAAAGAGGCCGTCAAAAGCCTGGCCCGCCAACAGTTGTCTACCTCCCGCATGTCCTGGGGAACGCTCACCCAGTGGCTGCGCGCCACCCGCCAGCTCGCCCAGTTCCTCACGCTCGACGGAACCGTTCCCGAACCGTCTGCGGTCACTCGGACGGCGTTCCTGGACTACCTCGAATGGACGCGCCGCCCCGACACCAAGGCAAGCCCCCAGCTCGCGAACACCGCGGCCTACCTGCTCGAAACACTGCGCGACTGCGGACTCGTCGACGACCTGGGATCAGCGATCTTCCTGCGCCGCGGCGAGAACGTCCACCGCAAGACCCGCCGACCGAGGCCCTTTCCACCCGATGTCATCGAACGCATCGACACCCTGATCGTCGACAACCCGGCCACCGACCCCACCCTCCGGGCGATGATCGCCACCACACGATGGGCGGGGTGCCGCATATCCGAACTCGTCGCCCTCCCGATCGACTGCCTCCAACACAGTGAGCAGGGCCACTGGATCGAATACTGGATGACCAAAACCAGCGCCTGGCGGCGGCTTCCAGTCCCCGAAAGCCTCGCCGAGATCATCCGCGACCAGCAGACCCGCGTCCGCGACACCTACGGCCCCGACGCCGAGCACCTCTTCCCTGGCGCCCGGTCCAGCGCCATCGCCGGCCGCACCCAGCCCTGGTCCACCAGCGGGCTACGACACCGCCTCGCCGCACTGTTCCGCGAGCACGGCATCACCACGTCCGTCGCCACCGGCGAGAAGATCTCCGGAGGCGACGTCCACCGCTTCCGCCACACCATCGGAATGCACCTGCTCAACAACGGATGGACCCAACCGGAAGTGCGCGACTTCCTCGGCCACCACAGCGACACCATGACCGCGACCTACGCTCGCATTACCGACGACACCCTCGCCCGCAAAGCCCGCGAATTCTGGGACACCAACCCCGACAAGGGCGTCGACGCCACCGTCGAGCGCCTGCGCGCCCGCTTCACCACCGCACTGCCCAACGGGTTCTGCACGCTCCCCGCGACGCAGCGCTGCGAGTTCCGCCCGAACCCCTGCATCGACTGCTCCTTCCACGACCCCGGCGGCCGCACCTTCCTCGGCGCACACATCACCCACCGCGACCAGCTCAGACAGCTCGCCGCCCAAGCACAAGACAACGGCGACCGCCAGGCAGCGGACCTGAACAAGACCATGCTCGACAAGGTCACCAGGCTCATCGACGAAATCGACTCAGACACGCAGGAATCCAGGTGAGCAATGGCGACCGCGATCACCGCACTGCACGCCTCACCGCGGCCGCCGCCGCCCGCACAACCAGCGCGACCGCCCGCGCACGTCGAGCCATCACCCGGCTGCACAACACCGGACAACCCGTCACCTTCGTCGCTGTCGCCAGAGCCGCCGACGTCTCAACCAGCTTCCTCTACAAGCAAACCCAGCTCCGGCAGGATATCGACGCGAAGCGCGGCACCGCCACCGCCGGAATAGAACGCTCCAGGGCAGCCAGTGCCGAATCCCTCCGCACCAAGCTCGCAACCGCGATCGACCGCAACCGCGAACTGACCGAACAGCTCGAGCAACTACACACCGAGAACGAGGCGCTCCGAAGCCGACTCCTCGAACTGGGAACCCGGCCGCCGGCCAAACAAGAAGCCCGTCGAGGAGAACATGCAGATAATCCGTCCGCCACAGGGCCACAACAGCCACGATGAGACCCGTCAGCCACGTCGTGGACAGTCAGGAGGCTCCTAGAGATATCGAATCTCCTAGGCTCCACAAACACTTCGTACGCGATCACAGGCGGTTTCCGGCTCGTCCGGAAGCCGCCTTCGTCGTTTCCGGCGGTGCCCGCGATCTGCGGCGATGCCGGATCGGCGCACTTGACCTATTCTTTACTCATGCCCGCGACCAGGCGGGCGAGAAACTACAGAGAGAAGCGATGAGACGCGCCTCGCGCAAACGCCGAAGACCCGGAACCGCTGAGCACCCGCCCCGTCGAGGGGCCGCTCGATGATCGTCACCGTCCTCACGATCCTCGTCGGCATCCTGGTGGTCCTCCTGATCACCGCGTTCACCGGCTACTTCGTGGCCCAGGAATTCGCGTACATGGCGGTCGACCGCTCGCGGCTCTCCGCGCGCGCTGAAGCCGGTGACGAGGCCTCCGCCCGCGCCCTGCAGGTCACCCGCCGCACCTCCTTCATGCTCTCGGGCGCGCAGCTCGGCATCACCGTCACGGGCCTGCTCGTCGGCTACGTCGCCGAGCCGCTGATCGGGCAGGGCATCGGCACGCTGTTCGGCGGCGTGGGCGTTCCCGCCGCCGTCGGCATCGGCATCGGCGCCGTCCTCGCGGTCGGCTTCTCGACCGTCGTGCAGATGGTCTTCGGAGAGCTCTTCCCGAAGAACCTGGCGATCTCGCGCCCCGAGCCCGTGGCCCGCCGCCTGGCCACCTCCACGACGATCTACCTGCGCACCTTCGGGTGGCTGATCCGGTTCTTCGATCAGGCCTCGAACCTGCTGCTGCGCGCCGTGCGGATCGAGCCGGTGCACGACGTGGAGCACTCCGCGACCCCGCGCGATCTCGAGCACATCGTGGCGGCCTCGCGCGACGCGGGTGAGCTGCCGCGCGAGCTGTCGACCCTGCTCGACCGGATCCTGGACTTCCCGACGCACACCGCCGAGCACGCGATGATCCCGCGCGCCCGCGTCGACGTGGTCGCCGCCGACGAGGCCGCGGCCGCCGTCCTCGACCGCATGGCGGACGGCCACACGCGCTACCCGGTGGTCGGCGCGACGGCGGACGACCTGATCGGTGTCATCACGCTGCACGACCTGCTCGCCGACCCCTCGGGGACGGCCCGCTCGCGCTGCCGCCCGGCCGTGGTCGTACCCGGCTCGATGCCGCTGCCGACCGTCGTCGCGCAGCTCGCGGACGCCGGCCAGGAGATGGCCCTCGTCATCGACGAGTACGGCGGCTTCGACGGCGTGGTCACCGTCGAGGACATCGCCGAGGAACTCGTCGGTGAGATCGACGACGAGCACGACGGCACCGCGGTGGCGCCGGCCGTGCGCGAGCACGACGGCTGGCTGCTGCGCGGCGATGTCCACCTCGACGAGGTGGAACGCCTGCTCGAGGTGGACCTGGAGCCCGGCGACGCCGAGACCCTCGGCGGCGCCGTGACGGCCCGCCTCGGAGCCCTCCCCGTCGCCGGCGACACCGCGGACCTGCCGCTGGTGCCCGACCCGGCGGACCCGTTCGCCCCGCGCCGCGCCCTGCGCGCGACGGTCCGCACCGTCGAACGACGGGTGCCGGCGGTGGTGCATCTGAGCCTGGGCGCCCACGATGCGACGGAGGCAGACGATGTCTGACCCGTGGGTGGTCGTGCTGGTCACGGCCCTGCTGATCGGCGCGAGCGCGTTCTTCGTGGCCGTGGAGTTCGCCCTCATCGGCGCGCGGCGGCACCGCCTCGAGGACCGGGCCGCGCACAGCGCCTCCGCGCGGGCCGCGCTGCGCAGCTCCTCGGAGCTCTCGCTGCTGCTCGCCGGCTCGCAGCTGGGCATCACGGTGTGCACGCTCGCGCTCGGCGCGATCACCAAGCCCGCCGTCGACGGCTGGCTGACCCCGCTGCTCGCCTCGACCGGCATGCCCGGGTGGATCGCCGACGTCGGCGGTTTCGTCCTGGCCCTGCTGATCGTGACGTTCCTGCACCTGGTGGTCGGCGAGATGGCGCCCAAGTCGTGGGCCATCGCGCACCCCGAGCGCTCGGCGATCCTGCTGGCGATGCCGATGCGGGCGTTCATGATGCTCACCCGCCCGCTGTTGGTGGTGCTCAACAACGCCGCCAACTGGTGCCTGCGGCGCGTCGGCGTGACCCCGGTCAACGAGGTGGAGACCGGCCAGGACCCGGCGGCGCTGCGGCACCTGGTGGAGCACTCCGCCACCGTCGGCGTGCTCGACGAACAGCACTCCGGGCACCTGACCAGCGCCCTCGAGCTCGAGGCGCTCACCGTCGGCGACATCGCCCGGTGGGACGTCGCGCCGTCGACGGTGCCCGGCTCGGCCGGACCGCAGGAGATCCGGACCGCCGCCGACACGACCGGCCATCTGCGGCTGCTCGTCACCGACGGCGGCGCCGTCACCGGCGTGGTGCACGTGCGCGACGGCCTGCGGGCCGCGCCGGACGCGACCGCACGGGAGCTGCTGCGCCCGGTGCTCGTCCTCGACGCCGCCGAGCCCGCCTACGCCGCGCTCGGCACGATGCGGGACTCGCGCACGCACCTCGCCGTCGTCGAGCGCGACGGCGCGCGGGCCGTCGTGACGCTGACCGACCTGCTCGGCCGGCTGCTGCCCGCCTGACGGGCCGCGCCGGCCGGGCGGCGGTCAGCCCGGCACGTGGGCGAGGATCAGCGCGAACCTGCGCTGCGGGTCGGTCCAGATCCGGTCCGGGGTGAAGCCGGCCGCGCTCAGTTCGGAGCGGAGCCCGTCCTCGCGGAACTTGGCGGAGATCTCGGTGAGGATCTGCTCGCCGGCGGCGAGATCGACAGTCAGATCCGCGCCGGGGATCGCGACCCGCAGGGCGCGGGTGGCCTCGAGCCGCATCTCGATCCACTCGTTCGCGGCGTCCCACAGCGCGACGTGCGCGAACGCCTCGGGGTCGAAATCGGCGCCGAGACGCGCGTTGAGGACGCGCAGCACGTTGCGGTTGAACTCGGCCGTGACGCCCTCGGCGTCGTCGTAGGCGGGGACCAGCACGGCCGGGTCCGTCACGAGCCCGGCGCCGAGGAGCAGGGTCTCACCCGGATCGAGGGCGGCCGCGATGGCCGCGAGGAAGACGGCGCGCTCCGCCGGCACCATGTTGCCGATCGTGCCGCCGAGGAAGGTGACCATCCGCCGTTCGCCGGGCGGGAGACGATCGATGGTATCGGCGAATTCACCGACGATGCCCTCGATCTCGAGACCGGGGTAGTCCACCCGCAGTGCCGCGACCGCGCCCTGCAGCGCCGAGACCGAGACGTCCTGCGGCAGGTAGCGCTGCAGCTCCCCCTGCTCGACGCCGGCATCGAGCAGGATGCGGGTCTTCTCCGACGAGCCCGAGCCGAGCTCGATCATGGTGTGGGGGCGGGCGATGCCGACGATCTCCGGCGCCGCCTCCCGCAGCAGCGCCGTCTCGGTGCGCGTGGGGTAGTACTCGGGGAGCCGCGTGATCCGCTCGAACAGCTCGCTGCCCACCGCATCGTAGAACCACTTGGGCGGGAGGGATTTCGGGGTCGCAGTCAGGCCGTGGCGCACGTCGTCGAGCAGCGCCGCGTCGAGATCGCTGTCGCTGGTGTGGACCCGGATCGGGGGAGTGGGGACGGGCACGGCGCTCCTAGATCGAAGTGATGGTGACGGAGTCCGGCCGCGCGACGACCAGGCTGTGATCGGGGACCGCGCGCCAGCCGCCTCCGCGGGTGCGGGCATCGGTGGGCTCGGACGCGAGGGTGACGGACGCACCGTCGTGGGTCACCCACAGCGAGTGGTAGAACGCGGTGGCCCAGAGAGTGCGGCCGTCGCAGAGCAGCAGGTTCAGCCGCGCGTCGGGCCGCGCGGCGGCCAGCTCCCCGACGAGCTCGGCGAGTGCCTTCCCGGGATCGCCGGTCGCGAGTCGGGGACGTAGGGCGGCCCAGATCGCGGCGGAGTCGGTGACGGCCTCCAGATCCGACGGTGCCACGGCGGACAGCACGGTGCCCCACTCGGGCAGGACGCCGTTGTGGCTGAACGCGAACCGCTCGTCGGTGAACGGCGCGCACGCCTCGCGGCTGTTCGGCATCCCGGCGGTGGCCGAGCGCACGGCACCCAGCACGGCGGACGAGGTGATCTGCGCGAGCACCTCGTCGAGCGCCGGATCGGTCCAGACGGGTGCGGCGTTGCGGTACCGGCTGGCGGTGCCGTCCGCGGTCCACCACGCCACACCGAAGCCGTCGGCGTTGATGGTGCCGCCGCCGCGCATCTCGCGCGGGGCCCAGGCCTGCTGCCGCAGGCTGTGCTCGCCGCCCGTCACGGGCTCGTGCACGGGCACGGGCGTGCCGACGTAGCCGAGGTGTCTGCACATGTCAGGGCAGGCTCCGCGCGCACCGGAAGCCGGAGAAGATCTGCCGGCGGACGGGGTGGTCCCAGTTGCGGAAGGTGCCGCGGCAGGCCACGGCGTCGGTGCCGAACGAGCCGCCGCGCAGCACCCGGTAGTCGCCGCCGAAGAACACCTCGGAGTACTCGCGGTAGGGGAAGGCGCGGAAGCCCGGGTACGGCAGGAACTCCGACGACGTCCACTCCCACACGTCGCCGATGAGCTGCTGGACACCGAGCGGGGATGCTCCGGCGGGATAGGCGCCGGCGTCGGCTGGCTCGAGGTGGCGCTGCCCGAGATTGGCCCGCGCGGCGGTGGGTTCCTCATCGCCCCAGGGGAACCGGAGGGACGCGCCGGTGGCCGGGTCGTGGCGCGCGGCCTTCTCCCACTCGGCCTCCGTCGGCAGCCGTCGTCCCGACCAGCGGGCGAAGGCGTCCGCCTCGAACCAGGACACGTGCACCACGGGCTGCTCCGGGCGGACGGGGGCCGCGACGCCGAATCGTGTGCGCCACCAGTGGCCGTCGGCGTCGCGCTCCCAGAAGCGCGGCGCCGTCAGCCCCGCCTCGCAGCGGTGCCGCCATCCGCGCTCGGTCCACAGCTCCGGCCGGTCGTACCCGCCGTCGGCCAGGAACTCGAGGTACCGGGCGTTGGTGACCGGGACGGCGTCGATCGCGTACGCGGGCAGGTCGACGCGGTGGGCGGGGCGCTCGTTGTCCAGTGCCCACGGCTCCGAGGAGGTCCCCATCGTGAACGGCCCCGCCGGGATCACGATCTCGGCCGGACCGGTGTACGACGCGTGCGGCGCGGGCTCCGTGACGAGCACGGCCGGCCCGGTGCGCAGCTGGTGCGTCGCGAGCATGGTCTCGCAGTGCTGCTGCTCGTGCTGGGCCAGCATGCCGAACGCGAAACCGTTCGCGCGCAGGGGGTCCGTGACGGCATCGCCCTCGATCGCGGTGCGGTCGAGCACGTCCCACGCCTTGTCGCGGACCTCGGCCACGTAACGCCGGGATTGCTCGGGGGTCAGCAGCGGGAGCGCTGGGCGGTCGGCGCGGGCGTGCCGGAAGGCGTCGTAGAGGTCGTCGATGTCGGGGCGCACCGCTTCGCGGCCGCCGACGTCGCGTACCAGCCACAGCTCCTCCTGGCTGCCGATGTGCGCGAGATCCCAGACCAGGGGGCTCATCAGGGGTGAGTGCTGGGCGATCAGTTCCGCGTCGTCGACGGAGTCGGTGAGCAGGCCCGTGCGCTCCCGGGCGCGGGTGAGCGCGTCGACGATGCGGTCGTGGAGCGGGAGGGTCATCGGGGGTCCTCTCCGGGGGGAAGGCCGGCGCGGCAGCGGCGTTCGGCCGCGCAGATCAGGGGGCGCTGCGCCGCCGGTGCGGCGGTGGCGGCGAGGGTGAGGAGATCCGTTGCGGCCCGGCGCAGTTCGGGGGCATCCAGCCCGTCGCGGGCGGCGTCGATCCACAGCTCCTCGGTGCCGGCGACCGTGCGCATCGCCTCCGCGGTGGTCGCGGGTGACGCCGCCAGCGATGCGATCGCGGCGACGGGGGCGCGCCAGCCGTCGCCGGGTTGCCCGTCCAGGTACCGGATCTCGTAGTAGCCGTTGGCGCGGACCGGCGGGAAGAGCGTGGTCAGGTGGTAGGCGAGGTCGGCTACGACGGGGCGGCGCCCGAGCGTCTCGTCGAGCGCACCGTCGAGCCAGTCGGCGAAGGTGACCTCGCCGTCGGGAGCGCGCCACGGCGCCCCGTCGGCGCCCCGGACGCAGAGCAGGGGCACCTCGAGCGCCTCCGTCGGATAGCCCGCGTAGGACAGCGGCCGAGTGCGGGCGGGATCGAGCGGGAGCCACGTCCGTTGCCGCTGCGAGGCCCACCGGCCCTCCGGGGCACCCGCGAGCCGCGGCGAGGCGGCGAACGCCGCGACCAGCGCCGGGCCGACGGCGTGCAGCATCGCCCAGCGTCGCGCCATCTCGGGCTCGTCCACCCCGGCGTCGACGGTGACCTGCACCGCCGCGGTGGAGCACATCATCAGCCGGCCGTACGGACCGATCCGGTCGAACCTGCACTCCATCGCGTCGTAGCGGGGCAGCGAGAGCAGTCGGCGGCTCGGACGGCGCTCCTCGGCGGCCCCCGCGTGCAATTCGATCCGATACGGGCGCAGCAGTTCTCGGAGGTGGGTCTCGTCGGCGGCGAGGTCGGCGAGCAGGGCCGCCGCACTGGGCGCGGGGGCGCTGGACAGTTCGAGCTGGCCGCCCGGTTCCACGCTGACCACGCTGCCGTGCGGCATCGGCGCTGCCGGGGAGGAGGCGACGATCGTTGACGGCGCGTGCGCACCCAGGGCGGCGCCCAACACGTCGAGGGGGACGCGGTCGCCATCCGGCCCGAGGCAGAACCACTCGATCTCGGCGCCGAGCAGGCCCGTCGGCCCGCGGCGGAAGCACCATTGCCGGACCAGCCGTTCGGCATCGGAACGCCCGGTCAGGGTCGCCCCGCTGCTCAAGTCCGCCACTGCGCCGACCACACGCTCACAGTAGTGCGTGTCACGGCTGCGCGCTGGGTCTCGCAGTATCGTCGGGGAGCATGGGACTCGACCTCGAGCGCGTGCGCGCCGATACGCCCGGAAGGGCCGAAACGGCCTTCTTCGACAGCGCCGGTTCCTCGCTGCCGCCGCACCCCGTTCTCGAGACCGTGCTCGCACATCTGCGGCGCGAGGCGCAGGTCGGCGGCTACCGCGCCGCGGGCGAGCGGGCCGACGACCTCGCGGACGTCAAGATCGCGCTCGGCGCCCTGATCGGGGTCCCGCCCGCGTCCGTGGCGCTCTCGGACAGTGCCACCCGGGCCTGGTCGGATTTCTTCTACGCGGTCTCGCTGCGCGCGGGGGACCGGATCGCGGTCAGCCACATCGACTACGCCACCAACGCCGTCGCGACGCTGCAGCGCGCCAGGGCGGTCGGCGCCGAGATCGTGGTGCTGCCCTCGGACGCGCAGGGCCGCACGGACGTCGAGGCCCTGGACCCGGTGCTCGACGAGCGAGTGGCGCTGGTGTCCCTGGTGCAGGTGCCCACGCAGAGCGGCCTCGTCGAACCGATCGCCGCGATCGCGGCCAAGGCCCGGGCCGTCGGGGCGCGCGTGCTGCTGGACGCCTGCCAGTCGATCGGCCAGATCCCCGTCGACGCGGCCGCCCTGGGCGTGGACGCCATCTCGGGGACCGGCCGCAAGTGGCTGCGCGGGCCGCGCGGTACCGGCTTCCTGCACGTGCGGGAGGAACTGCTGTCGACGCTGGAACCGCGCTCGCTGGACCTGCACAGCGCGCAGTGGACCTCCACCGACACCTACGAGCTGGCGCTGGACGCGCGCCGGTTCGAGACGTGGGAGTGCGACGTGGCCGCGCGCCTCGGGCTGGGCCGCGCCGTGCGCTACCTCCTCGATCTGGGGCCGGAGCAGGTGTTCGCCGAGCTTTCCCGGCGCGCCGCCGCCATCCGGGAGGCCCTCGCGGAGCTCCCGGGGGTGACGGTGCGCGACCCCGACGACGGCCCCGTCGGGGCGATCGTCACCCTCACGATCGACGGGGTGGACCCGGTCGCGGCCCGCGCGGAGCTGGCCGCCCGCGGCGTGACCGTCGGCGCCAGCAGTGCCTCCTCGGCCCGCAGGGACCTGGGTGCCCGCGCACTCCCGGCGGTACTGCGGATCTCGGCGCACGCCTTCGTCACCGACGAGGACACCGACCGGCTGCTCATCGAGCTGGCGGCACTGGCGCGGCGGGCGGGCGCGCACTAGGAGGACGGGCGCGGGTTGCATGCGCAGTCCACTCGGCGAGCGGCCCGCCACTGCGAATGCCACGGGGCCACCCGGCTCGAGGACCGGCGGCCTTACGCGTCAGGCAATGTGGTTCGCTCATCCGGTACATCGGGAGACGGAGGAGATGGATGAACCGGATGATGAGGGCGGCCGCCGCACTGAGCGCGGCTGCGGTGATGGGGGTCGTGTCGGCGTGCGGAGGAGGCGGCGACGATGCTTCGACGATGAACGCGGCGGGGAAGTACACGCGGGAGCAGGCGTGCACCGTGGCCCTCGGGCAGGGCGCAGCGATCGCCGGCGTCGCGAACGCGATCACCTACAACTACAAGAACACGTCGCTGCCCGGCGACATCGGCACACTGCAGTATCTGGACCGCAGCGACGCCACGCAGGCTGCTCTGGAAAAGGACTGGGTGGCGTTGCGTGACAACGGTGCCGCTGCTCAGAAGGCTCTCAGTGACGGGAACACGGCTGAAGCGCAGCGCCTGATCGACGCCTCGAAGGCCCCCTACGATCGCGTCATCGAGGCGTGCGCGGACTCCGGCTCGCCGAGCATCGATACCGCGCGCGAACTCCGAGCTCAGCTCGACGGGAAGGCGGCCCCGTCGAGTGCGACGCCGAGCGCACCGTCGATCCCCGTCGTCCCGAGCAGCGCCCCCGCGGCGCCGTTCGTCCCCACCCCTGACGGGACCCGGCTCAAGGTCGGCGAGTCGGCGCAGGTCGAGTTCGGAGCGAAGGACAAGTCACCTCGGCGTTTCCGGATCCGGGTCACGGGGGTGGAGAAGGCACCGGCGGAGGACCTGAAGAAATTCCGGGCGGATGCGCTTAAGGACAAGGGAGAGGTGCACTACCTGCGCTACGAGATCGAATCCACGGACAAGATCTCCGGCACGTACGACGCTAAGGCCACCGCGGCGAGTGACCTCGACCCGCGATTCGCTCTCGCTACGTCGGACGGCTCCAATGCGCTCGGGCTTACGGCGCTCGGCTCGTTCGCACCATGCAAGAACGGCAGCGAGTTGGGGTACGCCGGAATGGCACGGAAGAATTGCCAGCTCTACACCGTGAAGGGCGAGAATTCTCGGATCACCGAGGTCGGGCTGCTCTCCCTCGAGTTCACCGCCGACAGCACCGCACGGTTCACCTGGGTCGTCTGACGGTGGCGTCCGGCTCGCGGGGTTACACTTCGCGGGCCGGATGCGGAATCCCATCGGGGAGCGGTCGCGCCACTGTGAAGCCAGACCCGCACCGGCATGCCCGGGCGACCGGGCACCGTCGAAACCCCTACCCGGGCGCGAAACCCCGGACGAAGGAGCGCCGCTCATGGCGAACGCATCCACCACCGCACATGCCGGTGACCTCTCCCTGCACGTCTCCCGCCGGGCCCTGTGGCTCGGCGCCACGCTGATCGCGGTCGTGCTGGCCTACTACTTCATCGGTATCGATCAGGGCGCCGTCT
This sequence comes from Tsukamurella pulmonis, assembly GCF_900103175.1. Lineage (NCBI taxonomy): Bacteria > Bacillati > Actinomycetota > Actinomycetes > Mycobacteriales > Tsukamurellaceae > Tsukamurella > Tsukamurella pulmonis. The sequence continues at coordinate 37,653 of NZ_FNLF01000001.1, read as the reverse complement.
CGGTGTTCGGGAACGACATGCACGTGCACGAGTTCTTCCACGACGCCCGGCATTTCCTGGGCTTCCCCTGCCACTGATCGGGGGAGCAAACGTGGAGAAGCACGTCATCGCCCGCGGCGCACTCGCCGGGGCGATCGGAGGACTGCTCGCGTTCGTCTTCGGGCGGATCCTGGTCGAGCCCATCATCGGGCGGGCCGTCGCCTTCGAGGAGGCACGCAACGCCGCGGAGCACGCCGGCAGGGCGGGCATGGCGGAGGAGCCGGAGCTGTTCAGCCGCGCCGTCCAGCAGAACGTCGGGCTGGGTGCGGGGCTGATCGTCTTCGGGATCGCGATGGGGGCGCTGTTCGGCGTCGCCTACTGCGTCGCGGCGCCGAAGCTGGCGCGGTGGACGCCGCGGACCGTCGCGCTGGCCGTGGCCGGCTCGCTGTTCGCCGGGCTCTACGCCCTGCCGTACCTGAAGTACCCGCCGAACCCGCCCGTCGTGGGCGATCCCGATACGATCCGCGAGCGCACCGGCGCCTACCTGCTCATGGTCGCGATCTGCCTGGCCCTCGTCGCGGCCGCGTGGGTGGTCGGGCTCGCGGCGGTGCCACGGCTCGGGGGGTACGGCGCCGCGCTGGCCGGCGGCGCGATCGTACTGGTCGGCCTGGTGCTCGCGTGCCTGGTACTGCCCGCGACGGTGGCGACGCCCGAGGGCTTCGACCCCGACGACCTGTACTGGTTCCGCACCTACTCGTTCCTCGCGCAGGCGATCCTGTGGTCGGCGATCGGCCTCGTCGGCGGGGAGCTCGTGCACCGGCTCACCGTGCGTGGTGCCTCCCGGGTGCAGGTTCCCGCCACCGTCTGAGTCGGCACCGCCGGAGCCTCGGTGCGGTTCTGCGGCGGACTCGCGGCGCGTCGTCGCCGACACGCACCGAAGCTCGGGTGCCGGACGGCGCAGCGGCGGCATACCCTGGGGGTATGAACCGCCGCTGTGCTCTGTTCTGGGCGGCCGCGTTGATCTCGATCATCGTCTCGGCCACCCTCCATTACCGCGGTGGCGGGGGTGGCCTCGACGGCCTGTTCTTCGTGATCGCGCTGGCCTGGGCGCTGCTCGCCATCCAGGCGCACCAGCCCACCGGCTGGCGCAGCTAGCGGACTACTCGCCCTTCTTGCGGGGATCCTCGTCGGCCGGGGACTCGACCGCGGCCTCCTGCTCCAACTCCTCGACCGGGGCCGGGGCGCTGTCGCCGGTGGCTCCGCTCGCGGGGCGCACGCGCGGCGGCTCGGGCGCGACGGGCGGTGCCGACGGGGTGCGCAGCAGCTTGAAGGCCACGCCGCCCACCGCGAGGACCAGCGCGATCACGGCGCTGATCAGCAGCGGCTTGCGCCAGGCCGGGCGGGACGGCGCACCGTCGGCGAGGGTGATCGCCTGCTCGGGATCGACCTCCGCGGGGGCGAGCCAGGAGCGCACGAGTCGGTAGGCCGCGGTGAGGGCCCGCATCTTGAGCGACAGACCGATGCTGAACAGTGCGCGGCCGATGTTCACGGGGCCGGTGATGGCCTGCATCAGGCCCACCTTGAGCCGCTCGACGTTGCTCAGGCGGGCGGCGGAGGTGGATTCGGGTGCTGCATCGTCGAGCAGAGGGGTGGTGGCCATCGGTGGCGTGATCCTTTCAGCGGACGAATGTGCGTCGTTGTGCACCGCCGATTCTTATCCGATCTTCGCGGGTTCGCACCTGCAGAAAATGGCAGAATGGCGGTGTGACCAACTCCAACGCTACCGCCCACGTGACCCTGCACACCTCTGAAGGCGACATCCGCATCGCCCTGTTCGGCAATCACGCTCCCGTGACCGTGGCGAACTTCCTCGGACTCGCCCAGGGCACCAAGGACTACACCACGACGAACGCCTCCGGCGGCACGTCGGGCCCGTTCTACGACGGCTCGATCTTCCACCGCGTGATCGACGGCTTCATGATCCAGGGCGGCGACCCGACGGGCACCGGCACCGGCGGCCCGGGCTACGACTTCGTCGACGAGTTCCACCCGGAGCTGCGCTTCGATCACCCGTACATCCTGGCGATGGCGAACATCGGCCGTCCGGCCACGAACGGCTCGCAGTTCTTCATCACCGTCGGCAAGACGCCGCACCTGAACAACCGCCACACCATCTTCGGTGAGGTCGAGGACGAGGCCAGCCGCAAGGTGGTCGACGCCATCGGCGCCGCGCAGACCGATCGTGCGGACCGTCCCACCAAGGACATCACCATCAACTCCATCACCGTCGAGGAGTAGTCACTCGCTCGCCCGCGAGGCCCGGCCGGAATCCGGCCGGGCCTTCGTCGACCGTGGCCGGTTCCGTGAATTTACTTTGCCTCACTGCTCCATCAGTGTGGATCAGATTCTGCACGGAATTGTCGATAGATCAAGGATTCGTGTGAGCCGGATCTCGGTCGACGCAGGTCGGTGAGCATGTTCACGGCACAGGAGGCGGTCGGAGATGGACACCCGCCGTCCGGCCTTCGTAACGTTGCCGTGATCTTGTGGAGACCGAGACGTGACCGACACGTCGCTCCACGGGAGTCGGGAGTTCGACGAAAGTGTCCAGCGACAGTACGAGGACCACGACCGGCCGCAGCACCCGCGGCACGATGCGGGCGGCGCTCGGTGCCGCTGTCGCCGCGATCGGCATCGTCTCCGTCCCCGTCGCGGCGCACGCCGCCCCCGCCCCGCGCCCCGCGCAGGCCCCCGCCGTGCAGGCGGCGCAGGCCGGTCCCGATCGCTCGTCGGTGGTGCAGGCCGCGCTCAGCCGCGTCGGCATGCCGTACTCCTACGGCGCCTCCGGCCCCGCCGCCTTCGACTGCTCGGGTCTGGTGACCTGGGCGATGAACCAGGCCGGCGTGAGCGTGCCGCGCAGCAGCTACTCGCTGATGAGCGCCGGCACCCCCGTCTCGCAGGCGCAGCTGCGCCCCGGCGACGTGGTGATCACCAACGGTGGCGGGCACGCCGCCCTCTACGTGGGCAACGGCCAGGTGGTCGAGGCAGTGACGTCGGGCGTGCCGGTGCGAGTGGCCGGCATCCGCGGTTTCGTCACCGCGCGTCGCTACTGAGCGGGCGCGACCCGGGCGCCCGACCGTGAGGAGCGGGTCAGGCGGGCCGCAGGGCCTCGAGCTGCTGCGCGACGAGCGTCGGCGCCTCGCCGAGCTCCCAACGGCCGAGGAAGAGCAGGTCGTCGCCGCGGGTGAGCTCCAGCAGCACCGATTCGCGACCCCAGTGGCGCGTGGTGGTGCGCTTGATCTCCAGGCCGTCCCACGGGAAGACCTTGCGGCCGAAGGCGCCGCGGTACGTGACGCCGGTGGCGTCCGCGGACAGGCGCGGGCGCAGCACCAGCACCTGTGCGCCGAGGTAGACCAGGGCGAGGACGCCGACGCCGACCAGCACCATGCCGACGGGGTCCTTGATCGCCTGTAGGCCGAACGCCGCGGCGCCGAGCACGATGCCCGCCACCATCAGGACGATGCCGACACCGCGGGGAGCGCTCCAGTTATCCACAGGTTTATCCACAGCTGGGGATGAAATACATGGATGTGATTTCGCTGGTCAGGGCTACTTCCACCACATCGTCATCAACAGACCGGCGATCATGAGGCCGAAGCCGATGGCGAAGTTCCACGCGTCGAGGTTCGCCATCCACTCCAGGGGCTTGCCGGGGCCGCCCAGGCCGTTGGGATCGGCGCCGACGTAGTACACGAGCAGCCAGGCCAGGCCGGCCAGCATGAGCGCCAGGAACGCGACCACGAACCACCGGCCCGACGGTGCGCTCACCTTGACCGGCGTGCGCGAATCCGTGGCGGTGTTGATCGTGTAATCGGTCTTCTTCCGGACCTTCGACTTCGGCATGGCTTCCTTCTACCAGGGTGCGGTTCACCTGCCAGGTTATCGGATGTACCGGTACGACCCCACCCCGCTAGGCTGGAGGACGTGCGGATCCTCGTCGTCGACAACTATGACAGCTTCGTGTTCAACCTGGTGCAGTACCTCGGCCAGCTGGGCGTGGAGGCGGACGTCTGGCGCAACGACGATCCGCGGCTGGACGATCCGGCCGCCGCGGCCGCGCAGTACGACGGCGTGCTGCTCAGCCCCGGCCCCGGTACCCCGCAGCGTGCGGGGCAGACCATGGCGATGGTCGAGGCCGCGCGCGCGGCCGGCTCCCCGCTGCTGGGCGTGTGCCTGGGCCACCAGGCGATCGGCGCCGTCTTCGGCGCGACGGTCGACCGCGCGCCCGAACTGCTGCACGGCAAGACCTCGCAGGTGCAGCACAACGGCCACGGCGTCTTCGCCGGCCTGCCGGACCCGTTCACCGCCACCCGCTACCACTCGCTGACGGTGCTCGAGCCCACCATCCCCGACGAGCTGGAGATCACCGGCCGCACCGAATCCGGGGTCGTGATGGGCTTCCAGCACCGCGAGCTGCCGATCCACGGCGTGCAGTTCCACCCCGAATCCGTGCTGACCCAGGGCGGCCATCGCATGCTCGCCAACTGGCTCGCGGTCTGCGGCTACGAGGTCGCCGAGGCGCGCGTCGCCGAGCTCGAGCAGGAGGTCGCCGCGGCGCTCGCCTGAGCACCGCGGACCGTCGGGCCGCGAGGGCCGGCGTTCCCGCCCGGACCCGCCCGGTGCGGGCGGGACCGGCGCGCTGCGATCAGGAGCGGCGGACGTGCAGGACGATCGACGCCGACGAGTCCACCTGGGCGCCGACATCGGGATCGGTCCGCCACACGCGGCCGCGGTCGAACAGGCCCGACGGGGCGTCCACCACTGTCCTGATGTTGCCGGGCTCGAAACCGGCCTGGATGAGCGCGGCGCGGGCCGCGTTCTGATCCTGGTTGATCACGTTCGGCATGGTGATCGGCTTGGCCTTCGCCACCTGCAGCGTCACCGTGCTGCCCTTGTCGACGGTCGCGCCGCCGCTCGGGTTCTGGCCGACGACGGTGCCCGTCGCGGCGGGGTTCTCGACCTGCTGGATCCGGACGTCGAAGCCGAGGCCCTTGAGGTTCGCGCTGGCCTGATCGACCTGCGTGCTGGTCACGTCCGGCACGCGCACCTGCTCCTTGCCGGAGCTGACAGTGAGCTGGATCGGCGTGCTCTGCTGCGTGTTCGTGCCGATCGCCGGGTTGGTGGAGATGACGTTGCCCTTCGCCACCGTCGGCGACGGATCGTTCTTGACGTCCTTGGCGACGGTGAAGCCGGCCTTCTCCAGGATCCCGCGGGCCTCCTGCTCCGGCTTGTTCGCGACGTCGGGCACCGCGGCGATCTTCGGGCCCGTCGAGACCTGCAGCACCACCGTCGAACCCTTGGTGGCGCTCGCGTTCGGTCCGGGCAGCGTGGAGATCACGTGCTCGGCGGGCACCGCGTTGTCGGGCATCCGCTGCACCTCGACGGTGAAGCCCAGCTTCTGCAGCGCCACCTGGGCGTCCGCGGCGGGCTCGCCGATCTGGGAGGTCACGGTCGCGGTCTGCTCGCCGTCGCGGCTGTTGAGCAGGTACCACGTGGTGCCGCCGACGAGGACCAGCGCGATCACCGCGGCGGAGAGCAGCATCAGCAGCTTCGACCGGCCGCCACCCCGGGCGGGCGCCGAGTGCCGCCGGCGCGCGGGCGCGGACTCGGCGGTGGTGTCGACGATCTCGGTGGGCGGATCCTGATCCGACGGATCGGTGTCCGCTCCGGTCGCCGCACCGGCGGCGGCAGCGGCGGCGACGGGTGCGGCAGCGGCGCGGCGACGCGACTTCGCCGGCTCGGTGAGCAGCGCCTCGCGCTCGGAATCGGAGAGCACCATCGGCGCCTCGGGCTTGCGCCCGGCGAGCACCCGGATCAGGTCCTGGCGCATCTCGCCGGCCGTCTGGTACCGGTTGGCGGGATTCTTCGACAGCGCCTTGAGCGTGATCGAGTCCAGCTCGGGCGGCACGGTGTCCAGGATCGAGGACGGGGTCGGCGGATCCTCGCGGACGTGCTGGTACGCCACGGAGACGGGCGAGTCACCGGTGAACGGCGGCTGCCCCGTGAGCAGCTCGAAGAGCACGCAGCCGGCGGCGTAGACGTCGGAGCGGGCGTCCACGGAGTCCCCGCGCGCCTGCTCCGGCGAGAGGTACTGCGCCGTACCGATGACCGCTGCCGTCTGGGTCATTCCGGCGGACGGGTCGCTCATCGCCCGGGCGATGCCGAAGTCCATCACCTTGATCTCTCCCGCGCGGGTGAGCATCACGTTGGCGGGCTTCATGTCGCGGTGGACGATGCCGTTGCGGTGGCTGAAGTCCAGCGCCGCGCACACGTCGGCCATCCACGTCATCGCCGCCTGGGGGGCGATGGTGCCGTCGCGGCGCAGCACGTCGCGCAGGGTCTCCCCGTCGACGTACTCCATGACGATGTACGGCAGCGGCCCCTGCGAGGTCTGCGCCTCACCGGTGTCGTAGACCTGCACGATCGTCGGGTGGTTCAGCGAGGCCGCGTTCTGCGCCTCCCGCCGGAACCGTTCGTAGAAGCTCGGATCCCGGGCCAGGTCGGCGCGCAGGATCTTGATCGCGACGTCGCGCGAGAGCCGGGTGTCCCGCGCGAGGTGCACCTCGGACATGCCACCGAACCCGAGCGTTTCGCCCAGGTCGTAGCGGTCGTTGATGCGACGCGGCGGGGTTGTCATCGGCTGTATCCGTTATCCGTTAGTTGTCGTTGCAGGGCAGGGGGAGCCCGAAGATACCGGTGCACGGCGGCTTCGTCGTCGGCTCGCCACCGGTGATCGGGGGCTCCGACGTCGTCGGCTCCGCGGTCGTCGTCGTGGTGGTCGGCGGCGGCGGGGTCGTCGTCGGCTTCGGCGGCGGGGGCGGCGGCGTCGTGGTGGGCTCCACCGTCGACGTCTCGGTCACCGTCTTCGGCGGCTGGGTCGTCGGGTTGGACGGCCGGGCCTGCGTCGACGTGCCGGTCGGCGGGGGCGCGACGGTGCCCGTGTCCACCACGCTCGACGAGGGCCCCGGCGTCGGGGAGTCCTCGCCACTGGTGAGCAGGTAGCCGCCGACGATCGCCGCGGCGATCAGCAGTAGCACCACAGAGACGGCGAGGATCGTCTTCTGGGCCTTGGTCCAGCCGCCACCGTCGGCCCTGGTCGACGGTGCCGCCGCGCGCGGCGTCGGCGCGGAGTTGCGGGAGACGGGCTGCGGGCCGGGGCGGTTCGCCGGCGGGACGATCGCCGTGGCGTCCGTCTCGGGCGCGCGGGCCGCGGCGGCGGCCGTGGGAGCGGCACCGGTCCAGCCGCGCGGCATCGGCGGGCGCTGCCCGGCCTTGACCGCGGCGACCGCATCGGCGAACTCGCCGCCGTTGGCGTAGCGCTGGCGCGGGTCCTTGCCCAGCGTGAGGGTGATCAGCTCGCGCACCGGCGCCGGAAGGTCCCCGGGGAGGGGCTCCGGCTGGTCCCGGATGTGCTTCATCGCGACGGTGATCGCACCGTCGCCCGAGAACGGCCGCTTGCCCGCGAGGCATTCGTAGCCGACGACGCCGAGGGAGTAGACGTCGGAGGCGGCGGTGGCGTCCTCGCCGGAGGCCTGTTCGGGGGAGATGTACTGGGCGGTGCCCATGACCATGCCGGTCTTGGTGACGGGGGCGGAGTCGACGGCCTTGGCGATGCCGAAGTCGGTGATCTTCACCTGCCCGGTGGGGGTGATGAGGATGTTGCCGGGTTTGACGTCGCGGTGGACCAGGCCGGCGCTGTGGGCGACCTGCAGGGCGCGGCCGGTCTGCTCGAGCAGGTCGAGTGCCTGGGCCTGGCTCAGGTGGCCGAGGCGGGACAGGACGGCGTTGAGGGGTTCGCCGTTGACGAGTTCCATGACGAGGTAGGCCAGGGGTGCGCCGCCGGCCTGGTCGGCGGTTTCGCCGTAGTCGTAGACGCCGGCGATGCCGGGGTGGTTGAGGGCGGCGGTGGTGCGGGCCTCGTTGCGGAAGCGGGCGAGGAATTCCTGGTCCTCGGAGAATTCGGCTTTGAGGACCTTGACCGCGACGCGGCGGTCGAGGCGGGTGTCCATGGCCTCCCAGACCTGGCCCATGCCTCCGGTGGCGATGAGCCGGAGGAGTTCGTAGCGGTCGGCGATCACCGATCCGGTCTGCAGACTCATCAGTTCCCCTGCCCGTTGCCCGCGGCGCTGATCACCGCGCGTCCGATCGGCGCGGCGAGCGACCCACCGGTCGCCGCCTCGCCCTGGTTTCCACCGTTCTCAATGATGACCGCCACCGCTACCTTCGGATCGTTGACCGGGCCGTACCCGATGTACCAGGCGTGCGGCGCTTCGCCGCCGCGCTGGCCCTGGGAGTGTTCCGCCGTCCCCGTCTTCGAGGCGATCGACACCCGACCGCTCGAACCCTTCGTGTGCTGCTCGGAGGCGACCATCAGCTCGCGCATCTGCGCCGCCACCTGCGGCGAGATCGCCTGGCCCAGTCGCTTGGGCGACGACGCGCCGAAGCTGGTCAGGTCGGGCGCCTGGAAGGAGTCCACCAGGTAGGGCTGCATCCGGACGCCGCCGTTGGCGAGCGTCGCGGCGATCACCGCGTTCTGCAGCGGGGTCAGCGCGACGTCGAGCTGGCCGATCGCCGACTGGCCCGTCTGGGCACCGTCGGACAGCGGTCCGGTGACCGACTGCGCGACCCGCAGCGGGATGGGATCGGGCGTCGAATTGACGCCGAAGTTGTTCGCCATCGCCTTGATCGCCTCTCCTCCGTCCTGCATCTTCGCCGTGGACAGATCCACGAACGCGGTGTTGCACGAGTACTGGAACGCCTGCAACAGGCTGACGGTACCGCCCGACGCTTCGGGGCAGGTGGTGCCCGCGTAGTTCTGCAGCGTCGTGCCGCCGCCACCCGGCAGGGTGATCTGCTTGTCGGCCGTGAGCCGGGTGTCCAGGTCGATGCCCTTGCCCTGCGCGAGCGCCGCCGCCGTGGTGATCACCTTGAACGTCGACCCCGGGGGGTAGGTCCAGCCCGTCGCCCGGTTGTCCATCGGCTTGTCCGGGTCGTCCTTGAGCTGCTCCCAGGTCTTGGAGACCGCGTTCGTGTCGTGCGCCGACAGCGGGTTCGGGTCGTAGCTGGGCGTCGAGACCATCGCCAGGATCTTGCCGGTCGCGGGCTCGATCGCGACGGCCGCGCCGTGGCACGGGCCGTTCGGCCCGCACGCCGTCGACAGCTTCTCGTACGCGATGCGCTGCATCGCCGGGTTGATCGTGGTGACCACGTTGCCGCCGCTCGGGTCGCGGCCCGAGAGCAGGTCGACGACGCGGCGCCCGAACAGGCGGTCGTCGCTGCCGTTGAGCACCGACTCCTCGGCGTGCTCGAGACCACTGGAGCTGTAGATCATCGAGTAGTAGCCGGTGAGCGGCGCGTAGGCGCGCGCCATGTCCTCCGGGTACGTGCGCAGGTACTTGTACCGGTCGTCGGTCTTGATCGACTGGGCCATGACCTGGCCGCCCGCGAGGATCGAGCCGCGCTGGCGCGCGTACTCGTCGAGGAGCACGCGCTCGTTGCGGCTGTCGGAGCGCAGTTCGTCGGCGCGGAAGACCTGCACCCAGGTGGCGTTGGCGAGCAACGCGACCACGAGCAGGACCACGACGAGGGAGATGCGGCGGATCGGTGCGTTCATACGCGCTTCACGATCTCGGTCGGCCGGTCGGGGACCGGCGCGCCGGGCTTGCGCGCGACCTTGGGCTCGCGGGCCGCGTTGGAGATGCGGAGCAGGATGGCGATGAGCGCGTAGTTCGTGAGCAGCGACGAGCCGCCGTAGCTCATGAACGGCGTGGTCAGGCCCGTCAGCGGGATCAGCTTGGTGACGCCGCCGACGACCACGAAGAGCTGGATCGCCATCGTCGACGCCAGGCCCGCGGCCAGCAGCTTGCCGAAGCTGTCGCGCACCGTCAGGCTCGCGCGGAAGCCGCGGAAGACCAGCACCAGGAACAGCATCAGGACGGCGGCGAGGCCGATCAGGCCGAGCTCCTCGCCGATCGCGGCCATGATGAAGTCGGTCGAGGCGAAGGGCACCATCGTGGGCCGGCCGGAGCCGAGGCCCGTACCGGCGAGCCCCCCGGTGGCCAGCGAGAACAGGGCCTGCGCGGGCTGGTAGCCGATGGTGTCGTAGGCGGCGAACGGATCGCGCCACACCTCGACGCGCACGCGCAGATGGGGGAAGAGCTGGTAGGCGGTGATCGCGCCGATGACCGCCAGGCTCAGGCCCACGACGATCCAGCCGATCCGCTCGGTCGCGATGTAGACCATCGCCAGCACGGTGAAGAAGATCAGCATCGGGGTGCCGAGGTCGTTCGCGTAGCCGAGCACGCCGAGCGCGATGACCCACACCAGCAGCAGCGGCGCCAGGTCGCGGGCGCGCGGCAGGTCCACACCGAGGACGCGGCGGCCCGCGGAGGTGAACAGGTCGCGCTTGGAGACCAGGAAGGCCGCGGTGAAGATGATCAGCAGGATCTTGCTGATCTCGCTCGGCTGGATGTTGAACAGCGGCGTCTTGATCCAGTTCTTGGACCCGTTGATCTCCGACAGGCTCGACGGCAGCAGCGCCGGCAGCGCCAGGAAGACCACGCCCGCCAGGCCGATCGTGTAGGCGTACTTCGAGAGCGTGCGGTGATCGCGCAGCAGTGCCAGCACCGTGACCAGCACCGCGAGGCCGAGCAGCGTCCACAGGATCTGCTGGTTCGCCTCCTGGGTCTGCGTGATCCGGCCGTTCTCGCCGTGCGCGTTGCCGAGGTCCATCCGGTGGATGAGCACCAGGCCGAGGCCGTTGAGCATCGCGACCACCGGCAGGATGATCGGATCCGCGTACGGCGCGAACCGGCGCACCGCGTAGTGCGCGGCGCCGTAGAGCACGACGAACGCGATCACGTACTTCGCGAGGTCGAGCGTGATCCGCTGCTCCTGCGCCCACTCCACGAGCGCGAGCGAGGTCCCCGTCACCACCGCGGCGGCGCCGAGCAGGACCAGCTCGTAGGTCCGGGAACGCCGGTTCGGGTCGAGGGCGATGCCCGAGCCGGGAGTGCTGGTGGTGGCCGCCGTCACGACGGGCCTCCCCGGCACGGACGATCGGGCGTCGAGGTCTGCGTCACGACCTTGGTGACGGGCGCGGGCGGCGGCGCGAGCGTTTCGCCCGCGGGCGGCGCGACGGTGGTCGGCGGCGCGGGCACGGGCGCCGGTGCGTTCGGATCCTGCGGGGCCGGGGGCTCGATCACGGTGGTGATCGCGCACCGCTCCATCAGGTTGTCCCGGTCGGTGAGGTTGCGGGCCTGCTCGCGGGCGTCGTCGAGCGAGCTCGCGTAGGGCAGCCCGGCCAGGTTGGCCTTGCCGCGCGGGGTCAGGTCGTCGACGGTGAGCGGCGTGCAGCCCTGGTTCGCGGCGGCGTCGCCGGTGGGGGTGTCCGCGATGCAGACGACCTCCTGCTGCGAGTTCAGCGAGCGGCCGAAGAGCGAGACCTTGACGCCGTGGGAGATCGCGATGGTGCCCTTGTCGGTGGCCGCCACGAAGTAGCTGGAGTTGACGATGGAGCGGGTCACGATCACGCCCACCGCGCCGCCCACGAGCAGCACCAGCAGCACGCCGAGCGCGACCCACTTGCGGCGGGACCGGTTCGCGGGCTCGTCCTCGTCGACGTCCGTCGCCACGACGCGACGGGGCGCCTTCTTGGGCGGGCGCAACGCGGCGGCGCGCCCTGCGGCCGTGTTGGCCGGCGGGACGTAGTCCTCGTCGTCGTCGTTCGCGGCGCCGCCGACGATGGGCCGGCTCTGGCCGAAGCTGGTGTCCTCGACGCGCGCCACCACGACGGTGACGTTGTCCGGGCCGCCGGAGCGCAGCGCCAGCTCGATGAGCCGGTCGGCCGCGCCGCTGACGTCCTCGACGGCGAGCTCGAGGGTGTCGCCGATGGTCTCGTCGCTGACCACGTCGGACAGGCCGTCCGAGCAGAGCATGTAGATGTCGCCGGCCTTGGCCTCGCGCAGGGTCAGCGTGGGCTCCACCTCGTGCCCGGTGAGCGCCTTCATGATCAGGGAGCGCTGCGGGTGGGTGTGCGCCTGCTCGGCGGTGATGCGGCCCTCGTCGACGAGGGTCTGCACGAACGTGTCGTCCTTGGTGATGCGGGTGAGCTGACCGTCGCGCCACAGGTAGCCGCGCGAGTCGCCCACGTGGATCAGGCCGAGCTTGGACCCGGCGAACAGGATCGCGGTGAGGGTGGTGCCCATGCCGTCGAGTTCGGGATCGTCGACGACCTGCTCGGCGATGGTCTCGTTGCCGGACACCATCGCGGTCTCGAGGGTGCCGAGCAGATCGCCGCCGGGCTCGTCGTCGTCGAGCGGGGCCAGGGCGTTGATCATCAGCTGCGAGGCGACCTCGCCGGCGGCGTGTCCGCCCATGCCGTCGGCCAGCGCCAGCAGGCGCGCACCGGCGTAGACCGAGTCCTCGTTGTTGCTGCGGACGAGGCCCCGGTCGGAGCGGGCGGCGTATCGAAGGACGAGGCTCACGGGCGCAACTCGATCACTGTCTTGCCCACGCGCACCGGAGTGCCCAGCGGGACGCGGGTGGGAGTGGTGACCTTGTTGCGAGCCAGGTACGTGCCGTTCGTCGAGCCGAGGTCCTCGACGTACCAGTCGTCACCGTCGCGGGCCAGGCGCGCGTGCCGGGTCGACGCGTAGTCGTCGTTGAGGACCAGCGTCGAGTCGTCGGCGCGGCCGATGAGCACCGGCTGCTGGCCGAGCGTGATCCGCGTGTTCGCGAGGGGCCCGTGGGTCACCACGAGGTACTTCGCGATCTTGCTGGTGCGGGAGAACAGGGCCCGACGGGGCGCCTTCGCCTCCTTCTGGCGCGGCCGCAGGCCGGACGCCAGGCGCGCATCGGAGCGCAGCGCGTTGATGACCAGCCAGATGCACAACCACAGCAGCAGGAGGAAGCCCGCACGGGTCAACTGCAGCACGAGTCCCTGCACGGTGTCTCCCTCCTGGTCCGTTGCGACGCACACTCGTCCGGCGCCCGGTGTTCGGGCGCTGATCCACGGGTCTGCTTTCGCGTGCCCCGAAGTGAAATCTACTGGAAGCGCACCACGATGTCGGAGTGGCCGACGCGGATGCGGTCACCGTCGGCGAGCTCCCAGTTGGAGACGGGGACGTCGTTGACCGAGGTGCCGTTGGTGGAACCGAGGTCGTTGAGGACCGCGGCGTACCCGTCCCAGCGGATCTCGACGTGGCGGCGGGAGACGCCGGTGTCGGGGAGACGGAACTGGGCGTCCTGGCCGCGGCCGATCACGTTGGCGCCCTCGCGCAGCGCGAAGGTGCGGTTGGAGCCGTCCTCGAGGTACAGCGTGACCGACTGGGGCTGGTAGGCGCCCTGCGGCTGCGCGTAGCCCTGGTCGTAGCCGGGCTGCTGGTAGCCCTGGTCGTACCCCGGCTGCTGGTAACCCTGGTCGTACCCCGGCTGCGCGTAGCCCTGGTCGTAGGCGGGCTGCTGGTAGTTCTGCTGCCCGTAGTTCTGGTCGTACGCGGGCTGCTGCTGGTAGCCCTGGTCGTACCCGGGCTGCTGGTAACCCTGGTCGTACCCCGGCTGCTGGTAGCCCTGGTCGTAGGCGGGCTGCTGGTAGTTCTGCTGCCCGTAGTTCTGGTCGTACGCGGGCTGCTGCTGGTAGCCCTGGTCGTACCCGGGCTGCTGGTAGCCCTGGTCGTAGGCGGGCTGCTGGTAGTTCTGCTGCCCGTAGTTCTGGTCATACGCCGGCTGCTGCTGACCGTAGTTCTGGTCGTACCCCGGCTGTTGCTGCTGGTCGTAGCCGCTCTGGTCGTACTGGCCGCCGTGCCGTCCCTGGTCGTATCCGGGATTGTTGCTCATCGAATCGGCTCCTGATTCTGCAGGTGGTCGCTGGGGTACAAGGTTCTGGGGGACTGCATCCGGATCCACGGTGCCGCGGGCCCGGAACTGGCCCGTGTGCAGGCCTGGTGACTGCTCGAAGTGCACGACCACGTCACCATAAGTCTGCCAGCCGTTGTCATGGATGTATTCGTCGAGGTGCTTCGAGAAGGCGCGGATCGCGAGCTCGCGATCCGCCTCGAAGGTCTCCTGATCGGTGGGGGAGACGGCGATGACGTACTTGTTGGGTACCAGGTACGCCCCGTCTCCCAGGGTTTGCAGCTGATCCTCAGCCTCGCGTTGTAGAGCGGCCTCCACTTCCTGGGGGACCACCTTGCCGCCGAAGACGCGGGCGAAGCCGTCGCCCACCGCGCCCTCGAGCTTGCGCTCGAACCGCTGCAGGATTCCCATGGAACGACTTCCCCCTTCCTCAGCGTGTCGTGATGCATGTACTGACCAATGATGATAGCCGCGATCGACGCACGACGAAGTCAGCGTAACCCCATTGGTCTCAACTGTCCCTTTGGTAGCACGTACGACGGTGCCCCGGCAAGGTCGGAGCCCCAGGTCGCGCTCCGATTTCGCGCCTCGCGACGGATCGTGTTAATCTTCTCCGGTCGCTCGGGCGAGTGGCGGAATGGCAGACGCGCTGGCTTCAGGTGCCAGTGTCCTTCGGGACGTGGGGGTTCAAGTCCCCCTTCGCCCACAGAGAGCAGTTCCACGAACTGCAGAACCCGGGGTCGCGAGCTCACAAGAGCGCACGGCCCCGGGTTCTTTCGTTTCTGCGGTGGAGTGACGGTTGTGCGTCACGGCGCCCGCGGACGCGGGGCGACGGCGGACCTCGACGTCGCTCGGAGTCACGGGAAGCGCTGCAGCACGCTCCGAATGGCTTGGGTGACCGTGGTGCGGTCGAAGGTCTGCACGAAGTCGAACGTCCGCTCCAGATCCGGGCCGTTGTCGTGCAGGTCCCTGGCCGCGATGAGCGCGCTGAAGTGGGGCCCCACGATCGCCACCGTCCACTCGTGGACGAGTGGATCGTCGGGGTCGAGCGGGGCCCGGTGCACGTTGCCGTCCCGGAACACGGAGATGCCGGCGCCGTAGACGCCGGCGAACCCGATCTCGTCGCCCATCGCCTGCCATCGCGCTGCGGTCGCGACGGTGAAATGGCGGGCGTGCTGGAAGGTGCCCACGGCGACCATGGGCGAGCCGAGGCTCGTGGCCTGCGCCTCGAGGGTCTTGCTCATCTCGATCAGCAGGTGCTTCGTTCCGCGGCGCGCGATACCGTTCCGGGTCGCCAGAGCGAACGGCGTGGTCGTCCCCACGTCGGGCGCGGTCCACACGGGCGTGGGCGGCATGGGCGCGACGGGCTCCGCGAGCAGATCGGGGACGGAGAGCGCCGGGTACAGGTCGCCGATTCCGTAGGTCGCGCCGATCGTCTCGGCGACCGCCCGTGCGCGCTCGTCGTGGACGCCCTCGGCGATGACCACCGCGTGGGAGCGCTCGACGTGCGCCGCGATCGAGTGCACCACCTTCGCGGCCGCTGCCGATGCGGGCGTGCGGAGCAGCTGCGGGGCGGTGATGATGACGTCCGGCTCGACGATGGACAGCAGCGCCAGGGAGTGATCGTGGTCCTCGCCGATCTCGAGGCAGATCGTTGTGCCCTGCTCCCGGGCGCGCGCGATCGTCGCGATCGTGGCGTGCGGGGCGGCGGTGAACGCCCGTGCCGGCACCGACGCCAGGACCCGGATGAGCCGATCGGGCGCGAGCAGATCGACGGATTCGTCGACGTGCGGGGTGTCGAACGTGGTGATCACCGGGATCCGGTGGTGGACGTGATCGACGAGCGGATCGGACGTGCACTCGGCCTTGAGGAGGTCGAAGTCCCGCTTCTGGTGGACCATCCGTACCGCGCGGCGGAGATCCTGCGCTGATCCGAGGGATCCGCCGCGCGCTCCCCGCAGTTGCAGCTCCACGGCGGCGAGAACCCCGTCGTCGAGCCGCCGCACCGGTGCGAGTCGCACATCAACCTCTATTCCAGCGACCGTGCGGGGCGGCCGCGGAACTGTGCTCGTCATGGGGAGAGTGAAGCACACAATTCATGCTGAGGTGAGGGCCGGACGTCACCGCCCCATGGTGGCCCCGATCGCGGGCGATCGGGGCGCCGCGCGGCGGGGGTTATGCGATTGGTACCCAGGTAACGAAAAGGTAACGGTCGCCGCGATCGGGCTCTGGAAGACGCTGCAGTGCAGGGGAAATCGCCAGCGCGCCAGCAGCGCGACGATCTCCCGCCGCGCACCGGATCGCCTCGATGGTCGCGAGCGGGCTGGTGCTGGATCTCCACGGCGGCATAGCGTGCGTCCTACGCCGACCTCCAAGGAGTCACGATGGAATCGAACCCGCTGTTCGCGGACTGGCTCGAAGGCCCCGAAGGGCGCCGGATCTCCAACCAACTCGAGGGTTGCGGGGTGGGCGAGCGCCTGTGGGCGCTCGCGGAGGCCTATCGTCGCAGCCGCTACGACACACGCGAGGAGTCGATCGCCATCGGTGGCTTCGACCTCCAGCCGGTACGGCCGCACGCGACACCGTCGGTGGCCTGACGTGCCGGTGCCGGCGGACCGCGGGCGCCCCTTCGTCGACGGCTGCGTGGCGTGACCGCCATCTGGTGGTGCCGTCGGGACCTGCGGCTGCGCGACAACCCGGCGCTGTGCGCCGCCGCCGAGGACGGGCCGGTCGTTCCCCTGGTCGTCGTCGATCCGGCACTGCTGCACGACGGTGCCCGGCCGCGCGAGGCGTGGTTCGCGGCCACGGTGCTCGCTCTCGACGAGCAGCTGGGCGGCGGGCTCGTCCTCCGCCGTGGCGTGCCCGTCGACGAGGTGGTGGCCGTCGCGCGTGAGGTGGGCGCGAGCGCCGTGCACGTCAGCCGCGAGACCACGCCGTTCGGGCGGCGCCGCGATGCGGCCGTGCGGGCGGCGCTCGCCGAGCACGGGATCGACTGGGTCGAGACGGGCTCGCCGTACGCCGTCACCCCCGGCCGGGTGGTCAAGGCCGACGGGTCGCCGTACCGGGTGTTCTCCGCGTTCCAGCGCGCATGGCGCGAGCACCGCTGGCCGCGTCCCGCCCGGCTCCCGTCCGAGATCCACTGGAACGCTCCGAGCGGGGGCCCCGACGAGGACGTGCGGGAGGAGCTCCGCGCCGCGGTCCGGTCCTGCGGCATCGCGCTCCCGGCGGCGGGCGAGGAGGCCGCGCTGGCCGCCTGGGACCGCTTCCTGGCCGACGGCCTCGCCCGCTACGCCCGCGACCGCGACCGCCCCGACCTCGACGGTTCCTCGCGCCTGTCGCCGTACCTCAAGGTGGGCGCGGTGCATCCCCGCACCCTCCTGGCGGGGCTCGGACCCGGCGAGGGAGCGGAGAAGTTCGCGTCCGAGCTGTGCTGGCGCGACTTCTACGCCGACGTCCTGCACCATCACCCCGAGAGCCTGACGACCGACCTCACCGGGGCTCTCGCCGGCCTGGAGTACTCCGCCCCGGGGCCGGAGTTCGAGGCATGGCAGCGGGGCGAGACGGGGTACCCCCTCGTCGACGCCGGGATGCGCCAACTGCTCGCCGAGGGGTGGATGCACAACCGCGTGCGCATGGTGGTCGCCAGCTTCCTCGCCAAGGATCTGCACGTCTGGTGGCCCCACGGCGCCGCGCACTTCCAGGACCTGCTGATCGACGGCGATCCCGCGTCCAATGCGCACGGGTGGCAGTGGGTCGCCGGGACGGGGACCGATGCCGCACCCTACTTCCGGGTGTTCAACCCCACCGCGCAGGCGGAGAAGTTCGATCCACGGGGTGAGTACGTCCGTACGTACGTGCCGGAACTCCGGCATCTGAGCGGCGCTGCGGCGCTCACCCCGTGGAAGCTCCCCGGGGGGTACGACCACGGCTACCCGGAGCGGATCGTCGATCACGCCGAGGAGCGGCTGGTGACCCTCGAGCACTACCGGGTCGCGAAGAAGTCCTGATCGCGGGCCCCGGCGACGGCGGTTCCCTGGCCGCCCGCGCCGTCCGGGTGACCGGTCGGACCGGATCGGGCCGGGTGCCGTCGGGGACCGGGGCGGGACACCTCGATCCCGATCCCATCCGCCGCGCCGTCGGCTCCGAATACCTGGTGACCGAGATTCCCGACCAGGAGGCGCCGCGGCGTATGGACACGACGGGCCGACCAGGCAGACCGCCCCGGATGAGCCGGGACAAGATCGTCGCGACGGCGATCGAGATCCTGACGCAGGACGGGTACGCGAAGCTGTCCATGCGCTACCTCGCCGCGCGGCTCGGCACGAGCCCGATGGGGATCTACTACTACTTCGAGTCGAAGAACCAGCTGCTCGGCTTCCTGTTCAGCCACCACGACGGCATGGTCGATTTCCGGCGCGATTCCCCCGCGCAGGAGCCGTTCGAGCGCGCCGTCGCGATCGCCGAGGCGATGGTGCGCTACCTCGAGGCGCACCGCTGGGTCTTCGCGGGGCTGCTCGACGGCTACATCGGGGTGGAGGACTTCACCGCCAATCACCTGGCCGATCTGGTCGAGAGCGTGCGGGACCTCGGCCTCGACGACGACGATGCGGCGGAGACGGTCCGCGGCATCTGGCGGATCGTGCTGGGCGAGGCGTTGATCCGGGCGGCGATGCCGGACAGGGGGATCGGCGCGGAAGCCGACGCGCTCGGTCCGCTCTCCACCGAGACGGTGGAGAGCTACCTGGCCGGGCGTCTGGCGCGGGTGCACCGGCGCCGGTGACCCGATGCGCCGGCCCGGGGCGGTCCGGAGCGGCCCGGGGCGGTCCGGGGACCCCGCACTGTGATCCGCATGACTGTCCGGAGCGCGGTCCGCGGGCGGCTTCGCGCTCAACGTCCTTCGCGCCCAGGTGAATTAGATGCCATCGTACGACAAACCTTCGTGGTGCCGAGCCGGCGGCGATGCGCTAGAAACATGATGTGAGCGAGGCAGTGAAGCAGCAGGAGGCCGTCCGCCCCGAGGGGTGGGAGATCTGGCACGGCGACGCCTACGAGGTGAGCTCGGAGGTGGTGCGGGGATTCAGCCGCGCCGTCCGCGACTCCAGCGTCCCCTACGGCGTGCGCGGGATCCTGCCCGCGGACACCCCGATCCCCATCACGCTGCTCGCGGCGCCGATGTTCGACGCCGCATCCGCGCTGGTCAGCCGTGCGATCCCCAACTGCAACCTGTCCCGGATCGTGCACGCGGCCCAGCAGTTCACGGCGCTCGCACCGCTGCGGATCGGGCAGCGGATCAGCTTCGGGGCGCGCCTCGTCTCGCACGTGATCAAGGCGAACACCGACATCATCGTCATCGATGTGACCGCCTACGCCGAGGGGGTGCCGCACCTCGCCGCGGTCATCACCCTCGCGCACTCCGCGACCGGCGGCCCGGAGGTGGATCTCGACGCGGTGGCCGATCTGATCATGCTGACCGGTACGGGGCCGTCGGACAGCGACGCCTACACGGCCGTCGGCGACTGACGGTCCGCTCAGGACAGCAGCTGCGTGATCCCGGCGCGGTAGGAGGTCGGGATGAAGTCGGGGAACCGGTTCGCGAACGCGGTGGTGTCGAAGATGTTGTCGACGCCGTAGCGCGGCAGCAGCTCCGAGGCCTCGCGGGCCTTGGCGTTGATCAGGCCCGCCGCCGTGAAGACCGGGAGCGGGATCGTGCTGAACGGGATCGTCCGGCCCGTGACCTCGGCGGCGATCGCGATCAGCTCGCGGTAGGTGCGGCGATCCTGGTCGATCGGCAGGTGCCAGGTCCGCCCGTAGGCGTCGGGGGTGTTGCCGATCAGGCCCATGGCGCGGCTCGCGTCGGGCGTCCAGATCAGGCTGCGCCGGGTGTCCGCGCTCACGGGGACCAGGGGGCGCTTGCCGGCCTTGATCCGGTCGAAGACGGTGGTGTTGGTCAGGCCCTGCGTCTTGCCGGGGCCGTAGAACTCGGGGGCCCGCACGATCACGGCCTCGATCCGCCCGGCGTCCATCTCCTGCTGTAGCCGGGTCGTGATCCGCGCGCGGACCGCCGCCTTGCGGCCGCGCGGCTCGAACGGTGTCCTCCCCTCCACCTGCGGGACGGCCGTCTGCGGGTACATGTAGGTGTTGTCGAAGAAGACCAGCTTGGCGCCGTGTTCACGGACCGCGGCGATGGTGTTCTCCATCATCTGTGGGAAGCGCGCCTCCCATAGCGCCGAGTCCATCGGGAGGCCGACCGTCAGGTAGACGATGTCGCTGCCCGCGACGGCCTTCTCGGTCGCGGCGGCGTCCAGCAGGTCGGCAGCGACCGGTTCGTCCGTCGCGTTGACCCGGGCGGGCGTGCGCCCGACCAGCCGGATGTCCTGGGTGACGTGGTCGTGCAGGTACCGCGCCAACTCCTCGCCGATCTGCCCGTTCGCGCCCAGTACGGTCTGCATGATGTCCCTCGTCCCGTCGATGTATGCAGTGCTTACACGCCGAGGTTAGGCCGGTATGTAAGCGGTGTCAACACGGTCGACGGTCCGCTGGGCGCGCGGCGGAGTCTCGACCTGGAGCGGCGGGCGGCGGTGGGCCGCGACCCGCTTCCCGCGGGTGATAGAAATCGATCCTTGACATATCACCGAGGCCGCAGCAGACTTCGGATGCAGTTCCTACATCAATGTACGAATCGTTCCGACAGGGCTGGAGTCGAGCATGGTGTCCCTTCACGGCAAGGCGTCGACGACGCAGGCCGCCACCGAGCCGGTGGGCGTGGAGATCCACGCCCGCAACGTCGAATTCGACTGGGAGAACGTCCCGCTCGAATGGATCCCGGGCGAGCCGGTGGCGAGCGACATCGTCAGCTCGATCCTGCACGTCATCCTCCCCGAGGGGGAGCGGTGGTTCTGCGAGGTCTACACCGAGGCGCTGCCGTACGTGAAGGACGAGGACCTCGCCCGCACGATGCGCGGGTTCATCGGCCAGGAGGCCATGCACGCCGAGTCGCACGACCGGGCGCTGTCGGAGTACCTGGAGCGCTGCGGCATCGACACCGCCCCGCTCGCGCGGCAGATGGAGTTCACCTTCCGCAAGATCCTCGCCCCGCGCCGCTACCGCTCGGACCGCGCGCAGTACAACGACATGGTGCAGCGCCTGTGGCTCATCGCCGGCATCGAGCACTACACCGCGATCCTCGGCGTCTTCGCGCTCAACAACGCCTGGGACCAGTACGACGTGAACCCCGTGATGGCCGACATCTGTCGCTGGCACGGCGCCGAGGAGGTCGAGCACCGGTCCGTCGCGCACGACGTGGCGAACTACTTCGACCCCAGCTACCTGCACCGGGTGCGGGCGATGCTCACCATCGTCTTCTTCCTCGGCCTGACCCTGCACCGCTCGTCGGGCTACATGCTGCGCAAGGACCCGAACTTCGGCTACTCCTACCCGCGGCTGTGGTGGGAGTACCTCAGGGCCTCGCACAAGAACCTGCTGCCGAAGATCCGCAGCGTCATCAAGTACACGCTGCTCTACTTCAAGCCGAACTTCGACCCGGCCTCGATCGGATCGACCGCGCAGGCCGTCGCCTACCTCGCCACCTCGCCGGCGGCGCGCAGCGCCGAGTCCTGACCGGGCACCGCCCCGCCGGCCGGGCGGCCGGGCGGCCGGCACCGTCGAACCGCGGTGTGCCCGGGCACGACGGGGCGGGAGCACGGCGGTTCGACGCGCCCATGGCGCGTGACGCGCGCGTCGTCCAGACTGTGAAGGTTCACCGGTCGTCACGAGAGGATCCCCAGGCAGCATGATCAGTACCCGCATCACGGAGATGTTCGGCATCGACCACCCGGTGGTGTGCGGCGGTATGACGGGCCTGGGCACCGCCCCGCTCATCTCCGCCGTCGCCAACGCCGGCGCACTCGGCTTCCTCACCGCGCTCACCCAGCCGAGCCCCGAGGCGCTGGCCGCGGAGATCAAGCGCACGCAGGACCTCACGGACAAGCCCTTCGGCGTGAACCTGACGATCCTGCCGACGATCAACCCGGTCCCCTACGACGAGTACCGGGCCGTCATCGTCGAGTCCGGGATCAAGATCGTCGAAACCGCCGGGTCGAGCCCCGCGCCGCACCTGCCCGACTTCCAGGCGGCCGGCGTCAAGGTGATCCACAAGGCCACCAGCGTGCGGCACGCGCTCTCCGCCGAGCGCAAGGGCGTCGACGTGATCAGCATCGACGGCTTCGAGTGCGCCGGCCACCCCGGCGAGGACGACGTGCCCGGCCTGATCCTGATCCCCGCCGCGGTCCGCGAGCTGAGCATCCCCGTCATTGCCTCCGGCGGCCTCGCCACCGGCAGCGGCCTCGCCGCCGCGCTCGCCCTGGGAGCCGACGCCGTGAACATGGGCACCCGCTTCATGGCGACGGCCGAGGCGCCGATCCACGAGAACGTCAAGAACCAGATCGTCGCGAACTCCGAGCGCGACACCGTGCTCGTCTTCCGGAACTTCCACAACACGGCCCGCGTCGTGCGCAACGAGGTCTCGGAGCAGATCGTCGAGATCGGGGAGCGCCCCGGCGCGACCTTCGACGACGTCGCCGAGCTCGCCTCCGGCGCCCGCGGCCGCGCGAACGTGCTCGGCGAGGGCCGCATGGACGACGGGATGTGGTGGGCCGGGCAGACCCAGGGCCTCATCCAGGAGGTCGACACCGTGGCGGCCGTCGTCGACAAGGTGGTCGCCGACGCCGAGGAGATCATGACCCGCCGGTTGCCGGGCCTGGTCCGCGACTGACCGACCCCGTCGCCCGACGGTGCGCGGCCGTCGGGCCGGGTGTGCGCCTCGCTACCGGGCGGGTGCCGGCGCGGTGTCCGGCGCCCGCTCGGAGTCCCTTCGCAGGCTGTAGACGACGCCCGCGAGCGCGACGAAGAGCCAGGTCAAGTACCAGATCTGAATGAAGCCGGCGGTGTCGAGGATCAGCGAGATGACGATCATCGCGGCGATGGAGCCCGCGATGCCGCTGCCGAGTTCGGCGATGGACCGATCCTTGGCCGCCGACGCGATCAGGGCCAGGAGCAGGCCGACGACCAGCGCGGCGACGAACGTCGCGAAGCCGATGAAGCCGGCCTCCATGAGGCGGGAGATGTACTGGTTGTCGAGCACCGGCTGTTTGAGGGCCGGGTACGCACCGACGCCCTGCCCGAGCCACGGGTGCTCCCAGAAGTGCTCCTGCGCGTAGGTGAGGCCGCGCTGGCGGGAGTGGATGGAGTCGTCGCCGAGAGCGCCGGCGAACACCGTGAACATCGACGAGATGAACTTGAGCTGGAACAGCAGGCCCAGTCCGATCGCCGCCCCGCCCGCCACGAGTCCGGCGGCCACGCGCGTGATCGGCCAGCGCCAGCACATCACGGCGAGCGCCGCCGCCGAGCCCACGACGGCGGACCGGGACAGCGTGACGAGCGCGCCGCCGACGAGGATCGCTGCGCAGCCCGTCCAGAGCCAGAAGGTGGCGCTCCGGCGCGCGCGGGCGTCGAGTGCGAGTGCGAGTGCGAGTGGTGTCATGACCGTCAGCACCGCGCTGAGTTCGAGGGGATGGCCGGCGGCGCCCTGCGGTCGGGCCACGCCCTCGCGCATGAGGTTCGTGACGATCTGGTAGTCGCGGAAGTTGAGGCCCGGGAGCGTGAAGTACGCCGCGAGGTCGATGCCGGTACCGACCTTGACCAGGCCGAACCACGCCGACAGCGTCGCGCCGAGGACCAGCCCGCTGAGCACGATCCGCAGGCCGCCGACGGACCGGAGCACCGTGAGCAGGAACAGCACCGTGCCGAGCAGGTACAGGTCCCCGAGGATGTAGCGGTCGAGCGCGACCTGGGCGACGTGAGGAACACCCCGCATCATGCTGGCGCCGAACGAGAGGAACGAGGTGGTCACGTACGCCAGGACGGTGATGAGGGTGATCCGCTCGCGGATCGGACCGGAGAAGCCGGTGACGTTCAGGCACACCCAGGTGATCCCGGCGCCGGCGAAGAGCGTCTGAGCCACGCTCAGCCCGAACGTCCCCGGCACGGTGAAGGTCTGCTGCATCCCGAGGAGGAAGAAGCAGGCGGTGCCGATGAACAGCGCGAAGGCGAGGTCCGGCGGCCTGTCGAACGTGTGCTCACCACGCGTCCGCGCCGGCCGCGTCAGCGTCGCCGACGGCGCGCCGCGGTCGGAGACGAGCGTCATCGCGCGCTCTGAACCTGTCGGACCTCGAGCTCGTCGTCGTCCTCGTCCTCGGCCTCTGCAGCGGCCGGCGTCGCCGGCGTGCCGGTGGTCGCCGCGGGCGACGCGTCCTGGGCATCGTCGGTGGCATCGGCGGTGGCGGTGGCGGTGGCGGGGCTCGCGTCGCTGGTCTCGTCCAGCTCGGGGAGCGGGATCTCGCCGTCCTCGGAGACCTCCTCGACGCGGTCGCGCCAGCGGGTCATCGCGCGGCGCGCGGCGTCGCCGGGCGGGCGGATCGGGATCGCCGCGGGCACGACGCGGGACGGTGCCGCGGCGGCGTCTGCGCCGAGTGCGCCGACCGGGGCGCCGGGCGAGACCGCGACGCCCGACGTGGCCGCGGCACCGGACGCGGCGGCGGGCATCGTCGCGGCGATCCCGGGCTGTGCGGACGCCGCGTCGACGGGGGTGGAAGCCGGTGTCGCGGGGCCGTCGGCGGCCGGCGAGCTCACGGACCCGGCTGCGCCCTTGTTCCGGCGGTACGTCTCCCACCCGGCGGCGGCGATGAGGCACAGGACCAGCGTCGCCAGGGCGGCGCCCATCGCGAGGCCCAGAGCCGCGCGCATCGGATTGCCGCCGACCTCCATGCCGGTGGTCGGGGTCACGGGCACCCGCAGGTCGGCGAAGGTGTTGCCGACGACACCGGCGTCCACCTGCATCTTCTTGAACTCGGCGCGCCAGAACGCGATCAGCGCGTCGGCGCCGGCCTTCGACTGCTCGGCCGTCGGCGCGGACACCGTGAAGGTGATGAGCGGGGAGATCTGCTTGGGGTTGCCGTCGCCGACGGCGGCGATCATCGTCACGTCGGGGGAGGCACCGGCCCCCTCGAGCGCGGCGGCACCGCGCGGGGACTGGGCCACCACGGTGAGCACCTGGGCGATCTGGGCCGCGCCGTAGTCGAGGCTGGTGAAGGGGTTGTCCTTGGCGTTGACGCTGCCGGCTCCGGGGGGAATCACCAGGACTGCCGCACTGCTCTCGAAGTGCGAGGTGGTCGACTTCCACCCGATGGCGCCGCCGGCGATGCCGGCGACGATCACCAGGAGGATGATCGCGGGTTTGGTGAGTGCCCAGCGCAGGAAGCCGGCGACGTTCATTGGCAGGGTCTCCCTCAGTGCTGTTGCAATCGCATATATACGGGCATTGACTGTACTACGTCGATTCACGCAAGTGCACCTCACACCTGCGGCCTTGCTCACACTTCGTCGGCTCCGGAGCTGGGCTTCGCCAGTCCCATCAGCGTCCGCAGGCGGATCGGCCCGACGAGTGCGCTGGTGAGCAGGTATGCCACTGCCGAAGCTGTGAGCGGGATCAGGACGAACTGGTGGCGCAGGACGATCGCCACGCTCGTGGCGACCGCGAGCGGCACCGCCAGGCGGAGCAGGTATCCCCACGGCGCCTGGAAGGGCGCGCGCGAGCGCAGGCGCCAGCCGGCGACGACCATCCCGATGACCTCGCTGACGATGAGCGCGCTCGCCGCGCCGATCGCGCCGAAGAACGGGATCAGGGCGACGTTCAGCACGATGTTGCCGGTGAGGTTCACCACGTTCAGGCGCAGCAGGAACACCTGGTCGTGGGCCGCGAAGAGCGCCTGGCTCAGGACCGCCGTGACGAAGGTGACGGCGAGCGCGATGAAGAGCAGCGCGAGCGTCCGGCCGCCCGCCACGACGAACTCCTGCGTCGCGAGCAGCCCGATCAGGCTGGGCGAGAGGACCAGGCCGACCACCGCGATCGGCGCGCCGACGAAGATCAGGACCTCCGCGCTGCGCTGGACGAACTGCGCGAAGCGGGCTCTGTCGGTGGCGAACAGGTTGGTCATGGTCGACAGCGACGAGGCCAGGAAGACGGCGGAGATCACCGTGGCGTTCGAGGTGATCTGATAGGCCAGGCCGTAGGCACCGGTCTGCGCCGGCGTGCTGAGCACGCTGAGCAGGAAGGCGTCGGCGCGCCAGTACAGGGCCGCCACGATGAGCACGCCGGTCTGGGGCAGGCTCTCGCGGATCAGCTCCCAGCTCTGCCGGGCCGAGAACACCGGGCGGATGCCCACGGCCCGATGCGCGACGAAGCCCTGGATGAGCAGCATCACCAGCGGCGGGATCAGCTGCACCGCCGCGAACCACACCAGATCGGCGTCGATCCGGACCAGCACGATGGTGCCGATCAGCGAGAGTGCGCGTCCGCCGACGTCGGAGACCGCGACCGCGCCGAACCGCACGTCGGTCATGAACAGCGGCTGGAAGCACGAGGCCAACGTGGTCAGCGCGAGGCCGCCGGCGATGATCGCGATCATCATCGGGACCTCCGCGGTGTCGCGGTAGATCAGCCAGCCCGTCCCGATCGCCGCGGCGGCGAGGGGAACGCAGTAGGCCAGCGACAGCCCGACGTTCAGCCGGATCAGGTGCTGCAGATCGCCGGTGCCGGACGTGACGCGCCGGACCACGACCGCGCCGATGCCCAGTTCCGTGAGGCTCGTCCACAGGCCGATGAAGACGATCGCCGAGGTCAGGTGCCCGTAGGAGACGAGCCCGAGGTGGGTCGTGGTGATCGCCATCGTGGCGAGCGAGGCGACGAGGCCGACGACGCGGGCGACGAGCTGCAGGCCGAACGCCTTGGCGATACGGCCGGGTGTCGCCCGCCCCCGCTCCGTGTCGTTGTGCGACTCGATACCCTCATCCCCAGACGGTGCGGGGGCGTGCGTTCCCGAGGGCGGGGTGGCCGTCGGATCGAAGGGATGATTCGGTGCGGGTGACGGTGCCTCTTGCTGGGGGATTGACGGCTCCGGCGTGGGCGCGCCGCCATGCGGCGGGTGAAGTTCCCGATCGGTCACCGTACGGCCTCCATCGGCTCGAGAATCATGGGATGCGCGTCGAGTTCGCCTCCGCGCGGCCCGGCGAGGGGCTCCGCGGGCGCGTCGAGCAGCGGCTCGCCCGATCGGTGCGGCACCGCACCGGCGGCTACGAGTTCGTCGAACGGACGCTCGGAGCCGGTGCGCGCGGCGGCGACGCGATCCTCGCCTACGACGAGCGCACGGGGGTCCCGGCGCTGCTGACGGGGAGGACGCCGGTCGCCGCGGGCGTCGGCTGGTTGACCACTCGCGCCGGCGCCGGCCGGGTGCACGGCGAGCTGGCGGCGCGCGCACTGCCGCGGGCCGCGGCGGTGTGGGCGCAGTGCTCGGCCGTACTGCCGGTGCTCCAGCGGGAGTGGGGGCTGGCCGCTTCCCGTATGCAGTTCATCCCCCTGGGTATCGATACCGATTTCTATGTCGAGCAACCGGTTCCGGAAGACACGGATCTCGTCGTGAGCGCCGGCGAGGACCGCTTCCGCGACCACGCCACCCTGATCCGTGCGATGCAGCGGGTTCGCGCGACGCGGCCCCGAGCACATCTCGAACTGGCCTCCGGATTGCATTTCGACGCTCCCGAAGGCTTGGTGACGGTGCACACCGAGCGTTTGGACGGACGGATCCGCGACCTCTACGCCCGGGCGGGCCTGATTGCGATTGCACTTCATCGTACAGTCACCGGCTCCGGTCTCACGGTGGTGCTGGAGGCGATGGCCAGCGGGCGCCCGGTCGTGGTGACGGACAATCCCGGCGTCTCCGACTACGTGGAGCACGGCGTGACGGGACTGCTGGTGCCGCCGGAGGACCCCGACGCGATGGCCGCGGCGATCTCCGAGCTGCTCGCCGACGACGCCGCGCGGATCGCGATGGGCCGCGCCGCAGCGGCACGGGCGCGCGAGCGGTTCACGACGGAGGTCATGGCCGCGCACCTGGCCGACATGCTGACCGCGATGTGACGCGGACCCGGTGACGCGACCGGGTTCCCGGAGAGGCCGCCCGCGGCGTGCTGACTCGTCCACCGCCGTCCTCTCCCTCGCGCCGGCGCCGGCGATCCGACTGTGCAATGCCGAATCATGCCACGCTGTCCTTCCGTATAGTATGTCGAAGCTGAAGGACCCGGCGACCTGTGAGGAGAAGTTCGTGCCGAGCGAGCTCGACCGCGCCTATCTCCCCGGCGGACTCCGGTCCGCCCCGCCGCCGGCGACGCCGGGGCACCGCCCGCTCGCGGTGCTCGTCGTGGCCTACAAGAATCCGGACGACCTGCGGGCCTGTCTGGACTCCGTCGCCGAGCACCTTTCTCGTACACGTACGTTGATCTGGGACAACTCCGGTGCGGACTGGCCCGGGATGGCCGAGTTGCGGGCAGATTTTCCCGATGTCGCATGGCACGGCGACGGGACGAACGTCGGCTTCGCCGCCGCGGTCAACCGGCTCGCCGCACTCGCACCCGACGCCGATCTGCTGTTGCTCAACCCGGACGCGGTGCTGCGCGGCGATCTGGCTGCGACCCGTGCCGCGCTGCGGTCTCCGGGCGTCGCCGCAGCCGCGCCGAGAATTCATGATCCTGCACATCGGGACGCCGCCGACCGCGAGTGGGACGTCGCGCACCGCCGTCGGGGCCCGATCCGCGCACTGGTCTCGTACGCCGGGTACGCCCCGCGCCTGCGCGCCACGCCGCTCTCCGACCTGTACGCGCAGGCCCCGGCCGAGGTCGACGGCTACCTGACCGGCGCGTGCCTGGCGATCCAGCGCGACGCCTGGGACGCGCTGGGCCCGTTCGACGAGGAGTTCTTCCTCTACGGCGAGGAGACGGACTGGCAGCAGCGGGCCCGCGGCGCGGGCTGGCGGCTGGTCCTCACTGACGACGAGGGGATCACGCACACGAGCGGCGGCACCGTCGCCGACGACGCGCGCGCGAGCCGGCGCTCCGGCGACCTGCTCCGCGCCAACATCGCACTCAACCTCGAGCACGACGGCGGGGCCCGCACCGCCGATCTGTACCTGGCCGGCACCTCGGTCCTCGACCGCGTGCAGCGCTCCACCCGCCGCGCGCACGCCCGCGCGGCGCGCGCCACCGATCGACCCGCGATCGTGATCACGACGAACCGGCTGGTCTACGGCGGCGCCGAGCGGCAGCACGTGCTCCTCGCCGCCGAGCTCGACCGGCGCGGCTACCCGGTGACCATCGCGTGCATGCAACGCTTCGGCCCGCTCGTCGCCGACGTCCCGCACTCGGTGCGCGTCGTCCGGCAGCCCTGGTTCGCGCCCGTGCTCGATCCCGTCACGGGCCCGCAGATCCTCATCAGCGCGACCACGAACACCGAGACCGGATTCGCGACGCTGTGGCGCGCCGGCCGCCGTGACCGGCGCTGGCTGGTCGCCTCCCACTCCTGGTTCGACGCGCAGGAGCCGACCTTCTCGGCGCCCCTGGCCCGCGCGATGCGCCGCGCCGACGGTTTCGTCGGCCTCGCGGACGGGCACTGGGACGTGGGCCCGCAGTTCCAGGACCTGAACGCACCGGTCTTCACCGCGCCCAACGGCATCGACCGCGCCGCCGCCCGCGGCGAGGTCCCGCCGCGGCCCCCGCTCGGCCGCCCGCGCCGCCTGGTCGTGCTCGCCCGCGCCGTCGAGTTCAAGAACCCGCACCTACTGGCCGCCGCCCTGGCGGGCGTTCCCGATCAGGACTGGGAGCTCTCCATCTACGGCGACGGTCCCGACCGCGCGCGGCTCGAGGCCATGACCCCGGACTCCGTGCGCGATCGCGTGCACTGGCGCGGATGGACGCCCGGCCCCGAGGCGGCCCTCGCCGAGGCGGATCTGCTGTGCGTGCCCAGCCGCGACGAGGCCTTCCCGCTGGTGATCCTCGAGGCCATGGCCCGCCGCGTGCCGGTGGTCGCCTCGGCCGTCGGCGCGATCCCGGAGATCCTCGCCCACGGCGAGGCCGGGCGCCTCGTCGAGGAGGTCACCGTCGACGGCTGGCGCGCGGCGATGACCGACATGCTCGCCCACCCGCAGGAATGGGCGGCCCTGGGCGACAGGGGATTCGAGCGGATGCGGTCCAACTACTCCGTCGAGGCCATGGCCGACGCCTACGAGGCGGCGTTCGCCGGGGTCCTGCGATGACGGGACGCGTTCTCTGGCTCTCGCCGTGGATGCGGCCCCTGGCCCGGGTGTACTGCGAGCAGCTGATCGAGGCCGGCTGGGAGGTGCTCCTGGTGACCACCGATCAGCACCCGGAGTCCGACGGGGCGCGCGCCTACGAGCGGGTGCTCGACGCCCGCCCGCGCACGGCCTCCACCTGGCCGGGTTTCGCGGCCGGGCTGCGGGCGGTGCGGGCCTTCGCCCCCGACGTGGTGGTCACCGAGCTGGTGCGCGACCCGCGCTGGATGCTGCTCGCGGGCGGCGCCCCCCGGGTGAACCTCGTGCACGACGATCGACCGCACGGTGCCGACGAGGTCTTCCCCGCCTGGGAGCGGGCGCTGTTCGGCCGGTGGAACCGTTCGGCGGCCGCGACCGTCGCGTTCAGCGATCACGTCGGCGCGCGGGTCGGCGCGGCCGCGGTCGCGCCGCTGACCAGTGATCTCGACGAGGCCCGCGTGCCGCCGTTCGTGGCCGCCGCCGGCCGCCGGGACTTCGTGGCGGTCGGGCGACTGTCGGAGTACAAGAACCTCGGCGTGACCCTCGCCGCGTGGGAGCGTCACGTCGCCGGGCCGGGGTGGCGCGGCGACGAACTGGTCCTCATCGGCGACGGTGACCTGCCGCAGGATCTGCCCCCGTCGGTGCGCTGGGAGCGAGGGCGGTACTCGTACGACGACGTGCTGGCGCCGATGGCCCGCGCGAAGGGCTCGGTGGCGCACTACCGGCTCGCCACGCAGAGCGGGGTGCAGGTGCTCGCGATGCAGCTCGGGGTGACGCCGATCGTCTCCACCGAGGGCGCCCTCCCGGAGTTCCAGCCCCCGGGGGAGGACGCGATCGGCGTGGAGGACGTGGCCGGCCTGGCCCGGGCGTTCGACGCCCTGGCCGACCCCGCGGAGGCGGAGCGGCGGGGACGCGCGGCGCGGGAGCACTACCTGCACGCGTACGCCGCGCCGGTCTCCGTGCGGCCGCTCGCCGAGGTCCTCGCGCGGAGCGTCCGGCCCGCACGGCGCGCCCGCCCCGCGCGGCGCTGAGCACCGCGCGGGTGACGGGGATCGGACCCGGTCAGCTCCGCAGGTCGGCGGCCCTGGTCCGGGCGGCGCGCGCGAGGAACGCGGGATTGCCGAGGAGGTAGCGCCGGGCCTTGTGCGGCTCGCGCAGCAGGATGTCGACCCACTCCACTCCCAGGCGCCGCGCCAGGCCGGGCGCGCGGGTCCGGGTGCCGGCCCAGAACCCGAAGAGCCCGCCCACTCCCGCGATCAGCGGCACGGCCAGCGCGGCGCGGTGGCGCGCGATCCACTGCTCCTGCAGGGGATTGCCGAAGCCGACGAGCAGCACGTCCGGTGCGGCCGCGGTGATCGCCGCCAGGATCTCGGGGCAGTCGTCGAGGTCGAAGAAGCCGTGGTGGCGGCCCACGATCTCGACCGGGAAGCGCTGCGCGGCCGCCGCGGCCGCGGCCGCGTTCACCTCCTCGGTCCCACCCAGCAGGTACACCCGCAGGCCGGGCGCCGCCGCCAGCAGCGCGGGGATCACGTCGGTGCCGTTGAGGTTCGCGCGCAGCCGCACGCCGCGCATCCGCGCGGCCCACCGCACACCGGTGCCGTCCCCGAAGACGAACGACGAGGAGTTCAGGACGTCGCGGTAGTCGCGCGACTGCGCGGCGAGGTTGAGCGTCGCCGCATTGGGGAAGACGACGGTGCGCGTCCGGTCGCCGCGCGCCGCCTCCCGCAGCCGCGAGACGGCCTCGTCGAAGGGCAGATCGTCGAACCGGACCCCGAGCATGTGTACGTCGTGCACGGGTTCAGGGTACCGGTCCCGTTTGCGAATGCAGTAGGCTTGCCGGTGTCGAGCCCGGTGCCCCGCGCACCGTCGAGAACCGCTGCGGGGGTGAGCACATGACCACGATCCGCCGCGGAGCCCTGATCGTGGTGATCGTCGCAGCGCTCGTCCTCGCCACGCTCGCGATACCGCGGCCGCGGGTGGCTGAGCCGGCCACGACCTGGATGCGCGGGATCAACGTCGCGACCATGCTCACGCAGGCCGTCACGATCTACGACCACCCCACCGTCACCGGGACCGGGGAACCCGCGATCACGTACGCCCGGTTGCGGGAGCGCGGTCACCGGCTGATCCGCCTCCCCGTGGACTGGACCTTCCTGCAACCCGGACTCGACGCGGGCGACGACGCTTTCCATCCGGCGTACTGGAACGCGATCCGGGCGGAGGTCGGCAAGATCGAGGCGGCCGGCATGCGGGTCGTGCTCGGCCTGCACAACGGGTGCGAGTGGCGCGCGCCGCGCTCGACCGCGGCACCGCGGGTCTGCGGCGCCGGGCTCACCGTCGAGCAGACGAACCGGGTCTGGCGCATGCTGTCCGCCGGCTTCCGCGACGAGCCGGCCGTCGTCGCCTACGACCTGTTCAACGAGCCGACCCGGTTCAGCCACCCCACCCGCGGGGACCTGCAGTCCGCGGACAAGCCCCCGTACGCGGTCTACCAGCGGCACGTGCAGGAGGTGGTCACGGCGCTGCGCGAGGTCGGCGACCGCAAGGTTCTCTGGGTGGAGTCCCTGTGCTGTTCGCGGTTCTCCGACTTCGCCTACACGGACCCGCGCGGCGGCTGGGTCGACGACCCACTGGGCCGCATCGTGTACTCGCAGCACATGTATCCGGTCAGCAAGAGCGGCGAGGGCGAGGTCTTCGACCCGGCCAAGCTGGACAGGAACTACGTCCGGGACGCGGGACGGCCCTGGTCGGACCGCGGCTACGAGACGGGTTTCCTCGGCCGGCTGCGCACGTTCGGCGAGTGGTGCGCCCGCAGCGCCGTGGAGTGTTCGGTCGGCGAGGTGGGCTGGTACGGCCCCGGCCAGAGCGCGGCCAGCGCCGAGCAGTGGAACCGGCTCGGCGATCGGTGGTACGCGCTCGCCAACACGTACGGCCTCGCCGTCACGTACTTCGGGACGTCCTCGGCCTTCCACGGTCCGCTCTGGGCCTACGACGCTCCGGGCCCCGACGCGTGGTTCCCCGCGCCGGGCCTGTCCCGCCTCCAGTCCCAGGCCGCCGTCATCGAGAAGCCCGAGCACCTCACCCGCGAGTAGCCGCGGGCCCGCCCTCTGCCGCCAGCTCGATCCAGAGCGCCGCCAGCCGCGCGTGCCACGGCTCGATCGCGAAGTCGTCGGCACGGGTGCGGGCCCCGGCCGAGATCGCAGCGCGCAGTGCGGGATCGGTCACCAGCCGCGCGAGCGCGGCGCTCAGCGCGGGGACGTCGCCCGGCGGGACGAGGAGGGCGTCCGCGCCGTCGGTCACCGCGTCCGGGATCGCGCCCACGGGTGTGGTCAACGGCGCCAGGCCCGCGGCCATCGCCTCCAGCAGCGCCATCGGCAGACCCTCGTCGTAGCTGGGCAGGGCGAAGACCTGCGCGGCCGCGAGCAGCTCGTCGCGCCCGGCCGCGTCGACCCAGCCGCGCACCGTCACCGCGTCCCCGACGCCGGCCGCGGCGACCGCGGCGCGGACCTCGTCCACCTCGCCGTCGCCGGCCAGCGTGAGGTGCAGGCGCGCCCGGATCTCCGGTGGCAGGGCCGCCACCGCCGCGACGAGGTCGTAGCTGCCCTTGCGCTCGCCGAGCCGGCCGAGCGCGACGACGCGGACCACCCCGTCGGGCGGCGCGGCGGCGGCCCGGGCGGGAACGGCGGGCACGGGGTTGTAGAGCACCTCCACGTCGCCGCGGGGCAGTCCCATCGCGGCCGCGTACTCGGTGGCGAGCCCGGTCCCGAGGACCAGCCAGCGGTCCGCGGGCAGGGCCGCACGCACGAGCGGCCGTGCGGGAGCGGGGAGCCCGGTGACCCACCCGCCGAAGTCGTAGCTGTGCCCGTGCACCACGGCCGGCACGCGGCGCAGGCGCGCCGCCCAGAGCACGGGGGCCTGCGGACCACGCTGCCGCCGTGCGAGAGGTGCACGTGCACCACGTCCGCCTCGCCGCGCAGCACGGCCAGCACGCCGCGCGCCATGCCGCCGAGGCCGGTGCGCAGCCGCTGCCCGACGGTGCCGTCGACGTAGGTGGTCAGGAGCCGCACCGCGATCGCGGGATCGGGCTGCGCCGCCATGTGCCCGACGACGGTCGCGATCCCGCCGCGGCTCGCCGGGCCGGGCGCCGCGGGGCCCACCACGAGCACCCGGGTCGGCGCGGTCACGACGGGCCTCCGGTCAACCGCCGCGGCGCCGCGGTCCGGCGCAGTGCGGGCGCCACGGGCCGGCCCTCGAGCAGCCCTCGACGGTGCCCGCCTCCAGGGCCTTCCGGTACGGCACGAGCGCCGCCGCGACCGCGTCGACGGTGTGGTCGACGTCGGCGTCCGTGTGGGCCGCGGAGATCACGAAGGACTGGCCGAGCACACCGCGCCGCAGCAGCTCCTGCAGGAACAGCGTCCGGTACGCCTGCGACGGCGCGCCGTCGGCGTCGCGGGTGGTGAAGACGAGGCACGACGGCCGCCCGATGGCCCGCACCGCGTCGCCGACGCCCGCCGCCGCGGCGGCCGCGTTCACCCCGTCGGCCAGGCGCCGCCCGGCGCGCTCCATCGCGCCCACGGGATCGCCCTCGCGGTAGGACCGGGCGACGGCGCGGAAGGCGGTGAGCGACCGTCTCCGGGCCGTGGGTCGTGGACAGCAGGAAGACCCGGTCGGCGTCGGTGTTCAGGCCGCCGAGTTCCATGAGCGCGCGCTTGCCGGCGAGCGCCGAGATCGGGAAGCCGTTGCCCATGGCCTTGCCCCAGCACGAGAGATCGGGCGTCACGCCGAAGACGGACTGCGCGCCGTGCGGCGACCAGCGGAACCCGGTGATCATCTCGTCGAACACGAGCACGGCGCCGTGCTCGTCGCACAGGGCCCGAACGGTTTCCAGGAAGCCGGGCTCGGGCTCGGCGAGCGCGGTGGCCTCGAGGAACACCGCGGCGATGCGGCCGGGGTGCTCGGCGAACCGGGCGCGCAGGGAGTCGGCGTCGTTGTAGCCGAACCGGACCGTGAGATCGGTGATCGCGGTGGGGATCCCGCCCGCCATCTCGGTGGATCCGATGAACCAGTCGTCCACGGAGAAGAAGGGTTGATCGCAGATCGCCACCAGATCGCGGCCGGTGGCGGCGCGCGCGAGCCGCAGCGCCGCGGTGGTGGCGTCGGAGCCGTTCTTGCCGAACTTGACCATGTCGGCGGTGGGCACCATCGCGAGGAAGTCCTCGGCGGCGTCGAGCTCCGTCGTCGTGGGCCGGCTGAAGTTGAGCCCGTCGTCGAGGCAGGCGCGCACGGCGTCCACCACGGGCGGGTACGCGTGGCCCAGGGTCACGGCGCGCAGGCCCATCCCGTACTCCACGTACTCGTTGCCGTCGGCGTCCCAGACGCGCGCGCCGCGGCCGCGGGTCAGCACCGGCGGCATGAACTCGGGGTACTGGTCGGCGCCGCGGGTAGGTGTGCGCGCCGCCGGGCACCAGGTGGTGCAGGCGTCCTGCAGTTCGCGCGAGCGGGTGAAGTCGGGTTCGGTCATAGCTCGGTCACCAGTCTTCCGCGGAGGGCCGGCCAGGCCTCCAGCACCTCGTCGTGCAGGTCGGGCAGGGTCAGCAGGACGGGCCCGTCGAGCGCGGCGAGGTGCTCGGGCGGCACGATCGGGATGTCGGTGCCGGGCATGCGACGGCCCTGCTTCGACGGGGAGGCGTCGGCCACGCAGGACACGAGGGCCGCGTCCAGTCCGGCCAGCGCGAACAGGGCGACGGCCCGCGAGGCGGCGCCGTAGGCCCCGACGGTGCGGCCGGCCGCCGCGTGCTCCTGCGCCCACGCCCGGAGCGCGCGCGCCTGGTCGGCGGGCGCCGCACTGAGGGTGCGCAGGCCGGCGGGGGTGCCGAGGCCGGAATCCGCCTCCTCGGCGAGGATCCGGCGGACGACGGGGTCCGCCGTGCCGGCGCCGGGGACGACGTCGGCCGCGCCCGTGTGCCGCACCGCGAGCAGCACGGTGCCCCCGTAGAGGTCGAACTCGAAGGCGCGCACCGGCTCCAGCCCCGCGGCGGCGAGCAGTCGCACCAGGGCGGTCAGCGTGTAGTAGCCGAAGTGGCCGTGCCGTAGGGCGGTCCACTGCAGGTGGTCGACGATGCCGCCGAGCGGCTGGTACTGCAGCAGGAGCACGCCGCCGGGTGCGACGGCCGCGGCGCGCGCGGCGAAGGCGGCCCGCTGGTCGGGCTCGTGCATGATGCCGAAGCTGTCGAGGACCACGTCGGCGGGACCGTCGGCCTCGTGGAAGCCGCGGTCGGCGAGCAGCGGCAACCAGGTGCCGCCGTGCGGGCTGCCGAACTCGCGCACCGTCGTGCCGCGGAGCAGGCCGGCGTCGGCGACCCGGGCCACCGCGTCCGCGCCTGCTCGCGCAGGGCCGCGGCTCCACGCCGCGGGGCTCGTCGTGACGGTGTCGTCGTCGGCGAGCTGCGCGAGGCCGCACGCCGCGCACAGGTCCATCGCGAGGGGATGGGCGGATTCGCCCGGGTCCACCGGGGTACCGGCGGGCGGGAAGTGATCCGCCGCGGGGACGCGGCCCAGGTCGAGCACCCGGGTGAGTTTGACGGAGCCGCAGGCGCGGCACGTGCGCGCGTGTCTCATGGCAGCATGTCCCCATGCGCATCGAGCAGACCGACCTGGCCGACGTCCTGCTGCTGGTCCCCACCCGCACGCGGACGACCGGGGCCTGTTCACCCGCACCTTCGACGCGGACGTCTTCGACGAGTACCTCGGAGAGCGCGGCGCGGCAGCGCGTTTCGTGCAGGATTCCCAGTCCCGCTCGGTGCGCGGCGTGATCCGCGGGATGCACGGCCGATCGGGTCGCGGCGAGGCCAAGCTGGTGCGCTGCGCGCACGGTGCGGTGCACGACGTGCTGGTCGACGCGCGACCGTACTCGCCGACGTTCGGCCGCAGCAGGGCCTTCCGACTCGACGACGAGACCTTCCACACCCTGTACGTGCCGCCGGGCTTCCTGCACGGCTTCCAGGCGCTGACCGACGTGGCGGACGTCTGCTACCGGATCGACCGTCCGCACGATCCGAGCGAGGATCTGGCGGTGCATCACGCGGATCCCGAGCTGGCCCTGCAGTGGCCGCTGGCCGCGTCGATCGTCTCGGCGCGCGACCGGGCGGCGGGCACCTGGGCGCAGCTGCGCGGCCGCCTGGGCTGAGCGGTCCGTCATCGCCGCCGCATCGCCGCGTCGATGACGTCCTGCCCTGCAGGTCCTTGAGCACCGCGAGCCGGGTGAAGTCCTGGTGGAAGGAGTGCTCGGTGAGCCCGTACTCGGTGTAGGCCTTGTGCAGCTCGGCCGCGCCGTCCGGCACGGTCCACTGCGCCTCGAAGCCGAGTTCGTCGCGCCGCGCGGGAGAAGTCGACCCGGTAGGAGCGGGGGTCGTTGCCGGCCTCGCCCGTGATCCGCACGCCGGCGTCGGGCACCACGTCGACCACGGCCTGCGCGATCTCGGCGACGGTGACGTTGTTGCGCTCGGTGCCGACGTTGTACGCGCGGGCGGAGACGGTCTCCTTGGGCGCG